>JAEZAY010000511.1 GCA_023427575.1 Bacteroidota bacterium
ATTCGAGACCGCTGCGACCCACATAATCACCCATCAGGTAAAACCCGTTCGATCTTTTGATAATGTTGGCATCGGCCTCACCCACATAGCCCATAATATGCGCGGGCGCGTTAAAAGGATATACCCGAACGGGCCTTTCGATCAGCGCAAAACCCGTGTATTGCCAGATATTTTCATCCAGGCGGGCATGCATGTCGGGAGGGAGCAGGTCCTCAAATATAGTTGGCCGGTAGGGTCCGTTTTTGAATCGGGCATCCAGCATTCGTTTTTTAAATTCCGCGGTATCGATCTGAAGTAGGCGGCAGAGACTGGCCGTATCAATATTTTTTACCTCATAGGGCGTTACCACCAGGTCGTACATGATGGCATTGTTGAGAATGGCCTTTCCATTCCGGTCGTAGATAATTCCACGGTTCGGATAAACCACTTTTTTGAATACGGCATTGTTCAATGCCAGTTGCCGGTAATCGCTGGAGATTACCTGCAGATTAAACAACTGTATGATCACTATCAGAAATAAACCGATAAAGATCAGACGGATAATATTGCTTCGCGATTGATTAAATACAGACATGGATTTGTGGCTCTCTGCTTTCAGCTATCAAAATTCGGATCAGATCGTATTTTTCAAAATTAACAAGTAAAACCCTGCATTGAAGAACGAAAAAAGGGGATAAGTATTTTTTAATATCAATTTAAAAGAAAACCCTGATCCCGTTCATAAATCAGGCTGTATTGGTGCGGTACCGGTCTTTCCGGTAAAATACCAGTTCTGTAATTAAAATAAGCAACATGCTCACTCCCGATGTGGCCAGCACCTTTCCCACGAAATAAAAAAAGGATCCGAACTGAAGCCATTCGAGCATTACCAGATAACCGTTATGAATAAGAGTTAAAATCAGTGCAAAGGTGGCATAAGGTGCAAATCCCATGCTGCTGATGGAAGGAGAACCAAAATTCAATTCGTTGCCATCCTGGCGGATCAGAATGTTGATCAGAAAAGGTCTTAGATAAGCAATCAGCGTACAGGGCGCCGCATGCAGTCCCGGCGTTTTGGTGAAATAGTCGAGCGAGAGTCCAAATACGAATCCGATAAAGGTCAGACTGAGCCGGGGGATATTAAAAGGCAGCCAGAATAAAAAAATGAAATACAGGTAAGGAACGATGAACTGGTGCAGGGGTTCGATCCGGAACAGTATAAATACCTGAACCAGGATAAATAAGATAAATTGAATGATATGTTTCAGAAACCTATTCATTGGTACGCCGGGTGGCCTCCTCCAGTTTTTTTTGTTCTTCTTTCTGAAGATTATTAACTACATATACATAACCCACGTTAAAGAAGTTGGTGGCCGGACGAATTTTTAAAACATAAAAATTGGTGGAATTATCTTCCACTATTTTGTCAACGGTTCCAATCATGATATTCTCGGGAAACTTCAGCGAAAAGCCGCTGGTAACCACGGTATCGCCGCGAACAATTTCAACGCTTTTCGGAACGTTTACCATTGTAAGGAAATAGGGGGATTCGCCATCCCACTGGATTCTGCCAAAATCACCGCTTTTTTTGATCTTTCCGCTCACGCTGCTTTGCCGGTTCAATACCGTCATCACCACTGCAAAATTTTCACTGGTATTTACAACCGAACCTACAATGCCATCGGAACTGATTACGCCCATTTCTTTAAAAACGCCCTGGTTTGAACCGCGGTTAATGGTGATATAATTGTTCTGCAGGGCTACCGAGTTGTTTACCACTTTGGCGCCCAGCCAGAGGTAACGGCGGCCCTGTTTCACACTATCAACCAGGATGGTATCTCTTACGGCGGTAACGGAAGTATCGGGTGGAAGAAAATTCGAGTTCATCTGGTTCAGCAGAATTTCATTTCGCCGCGCCAGCGATTCGTTTTCCTGCTTAAGGTGAAAATAATATTCAATATTACTGTACCGCTCGCCAATCCTCCCGGTCACTTCATTGGCAAATCCCATAAAGGCGGCTTCATGAAATTTGTTGTAGCGGAAAAGAAATGAGAGGGCTATGATCTGCAACACCAGGAAGAAGAGAAAATTAAAATACCTTCTGATGAAGAGAAATATATTACGCACCGCTGGAAATATTTTTTGTACCGGAACCTCCCGGGAAAGGACATCGGATTACCGCATTACAAATGGATACCTGTCGTAATGTTTTAATGCCAGACCTGTACCGCGTACCACACTTTTCAGCGGATCATCGGCCACATGCACAGGCAATTTTATTTTCTGGCTTAAACGTTTGTCGAGCCCGCGCAAAAGCGCACCGCCACCGGTGAGATACAGACCTCTGCGGTAAATATCCCCCGCCAGTTCCGGCGGAGTCATTTCGAGCGCTTTCAGGATGGCTTCTTCTATTTTAAAAATGCTTTTATCAAGTGCTTCGGCCACTTCCTGATAGCTTACCATTATCTGCTTGGGAATTCCGGTAACTAAGTCGCGACCATTTACCGGCATATCATCCGGCGGATTGTCCAGGTCTTTCATAGCAGCACCAATATTGATCTTGATCTGCTCGGCTGTTCTTTCCCCGATCAGCAGGCTATGATAACGGCGAAGCGCTTCCATAATATCAGCGGTGAATTCATCACCGGCGATCCGGATCGACTGATCGCAAACGATACCTGCAAGGGCAATCACTGTAATTCCGGTAGTGCCGCCTCCGATATCAATGATCATATTACCAACGGGCTCTTCCACATCAATACCAATTCCCAGAGCGGCCGCCATGGGCTCATGTAAGAGATACACTTCTTTAGCACCAGCCTGTTCGGCACTGTCGCGTACGGCCCTTTTTTCTACCTCGGTGATGCTGCTGGGAATGCAGATCATCATTCTCCAGCTTGGCGGAAACAATGGTTTTTTGGGGTAGATCATCTTGATCATTTCCCGTATCATCAGCTCGGCAGCATTAAAATCGGCAATTACCCCATCTTTCAGGGGACGAACGGTGCGGATGCTCTCATGTGTTTTTTCATGCATCATCAGGGCACGCTTCCCTACCGCAAGTACGTTTTTGGGATTATTCCGGTCTAACGCCACAATACTGGGTTCATTAACTACAATCTCATCGTTATGGATGATCAGGGTATTTGCCGTACCCAGATCCATCGCTATTTCCTGTGTCAGAAAATTGAATAATCCCATTTTAGCCTGGTCCTATTTTATTTTTATGATAATGCCAGCAAAATTGAAGGAAATAATCGGAATTAACAAAGCGAAACCCTTGACTTATAAGCATTTTTTCCACAAACGGGAATCGGTAAAATGCCGGCTCAGACTGCGTTTTCACAGGTGTCTCTGTTGCAATGGAAAGGATCCTCAGATCCGGATTTTGTAAATCTTTTTTCCATTCGCTTCATTCATCATTTCAAATCAAAAAAACTGGTGTGTCAGATAACGTTCTAATTGCAAACTTATGTTGCACGAAATCAAATAATGTGAAAAGCCCCGATTATTATCCGCGATTATGTATTAAATCCCAGTTTTCTTTCCATTTCCCTGCTCAATTCAGGCAATTTACGCCGTTCGATCAGAAAACTGGTAAGCCTTGAAATATCGCGGAATATATAGTGTTTTTCGAGTGCTCCGCGAAGATAGTCCTTTCCACTGCTTCCGCCGGTTCCTATCCGGGTTCCGATCATGCGCTGAACCATATTCATATGCCGGTACCTCCAGGTGCTGAGTTGCTCGTCGATTTCCAATAGGCTGTTCAGCAACTGGTAAGGCAAATGCAGGATTGGATAACCCCGGTAAAGCATGATAAATAGCGCTGCGCGGCAGGCTTTCGGCGAAAGTGTCATTTCCGGCGATTTTTCCGCCGCCAGAAAAACCTGGTCAAAAGCAGCCTGATTGCCTTTTTCCGCTTCCATCAGCGTACCGAGATATACCTCGCGGTAGCGGGTCCAGAAATCTTCGGCCCCTCCATCCGGGCTTTTATTTCCGGCCCGGGGCATGTTTTTCCAGTTTTCGGGATCTTCGAAAAAAGGCATTCGCTCCAGCCATTCATTCAATAAAACGATCAGCGATTTTTCGGCCTCGGCTGCCCGGATCAGGTCTACCTGTTCGGGTTGAAGCTGCGAAATATAATGCTCCTGGCCATGACGGGCAGGGAACTGTAAACCCAGTTTTGCTTCAATTATTTTAAACTGCCAGCTCTGAAAACCCGAGGCCGGCCGCAGCATATCCCGAAAATCGAGGAAATCCATGGGCGTCATGGTTTCCATTATATCGATTTGCTGAACCAGCAGTTTCAATATAGTAACGGTGCGGTACAAACGATGCACGACGGTTTGCAGTTCCGGTGAGTTATCATTAAGGGAAGGGCGGGCCATAATACCGTTTACTGAATTCACTTCATGCAAAACCTGTTTAAACCAAAGCTCGTAGGCTTGATGAATTACAATAAATAGCATTTCATCGTGCGCGGGTGTACCCCGTTTTTCACTTTCCGGCCACTGTAAGTTCAAAATTTGCTGAAGCCGGAGATAATCGGAATAATTCACTTCCATAAATCGGTGTTTAGTTAAAGCCGAAGCGGCCAGGTCTTTACAGGAACCTTATCACCAGGTATCTCCTCGCCGGCCGAAAACCGAAATTATGGCGGCCATCCATTTCTGTCAGATGAATTCGTAACCGATATCCCGGCGATAGTACATGCCATCAAATTCTATTTTTTCCAGCACTTCTTTCGACAGGCTTACCGCTTCCTTTACTGAAGATCCGAAAGAACTGACGCAAAGCACCCTGCCCCCTGCCGTAACGGTGGCATCCTGCTTCCGTTTGGTGCCGGCATGAAAAACCAGCGTATTGTTTTTATCCTGGTTCAGCCCGTTAATGGGAAATCCTTTTTGATAATCGCCGGGATAACCACCGCTTACTGCCATTATAGTGCATACGGTACGATCATCCGTTTCTATCTTCCATTCATTCAGCCTGCCGGCCGCAGTGGCTTTGAACAATTCCAGTAAATCATTTTTTAACCGTGGTATCACCACTTCGGTTTCCGGATCGCCCATGCGGCAATTGTATTCAATAACAAAGGGTTCATCCCCTACTTTTATCAGCCCGACAAAAATAAATCCGGAATAAAAAATTCCGTCTTTGGCCAGCCCTTCTATAGTGGGCTGGAGAATTTTTGTTTCCACCTATTCGCGAAAATCGCCCGTATAAAAATCAACCGGCGATACCGCTCCCATTCCCCCTGTGTTGGGTCCGGAATCTCCTTCACCAATACGTTTATAATCTTTTGCCTCGGGCAGAACCAAATAATTCCTGCCATCGGTCAGTAGAAAAACACTGAGCTCAATGCCATCGAGAAACTCTTCAACCACCACGGTTTTACCGGCATCGCCGAACTTGCTTTGAGTAAGCATGGACTCAAACTCGCGGATCGCTTCGGCATGCGACTGACAGATTATAACTCCTTTGCCGGCAGCCAGTCCATCGGCCTTTAAAACAATTGGCAGTTTTTGATTTTGTAAATAAGTGATTCCTGCTTCTAAACTTTCGCGGTTGAATTCACGGTAGGCTGCAGTTGGAATCTTGTTACGCTGCATAAAAGCCTTGGCAAAGGCCTTACTGCCTTCCAGCCGGGCGGCACTGCTATCAGGCCCGATCACCGCGATCTTTTTTAAACTATCATCGGTCCTGAAAAAATCAACGATCCCATTGACCAGCGGATCTTCGGGACCCACTACCACCATTTCGATATTTTCACGCAGACAGGTTTCACGGATCGCTACAAAATCATTCACACCGATCTCCAGGTTTTCACCGCATAAAGCGGTTCCCGCATTTCCGGGTGCGATAAACAATCGGGAACAATCTTGACTTTGCGATAATTTCCAGGCAAGAGCATGTTCCCTTCCACCTGAACCCAGGAGTAAAATGTTCATAGTTATATATCCGGTTTTCAGCGGCGAATTTCGGCAATCGCCCTGTTAAATGGCAAATTAATTCGCCTTCATTATATAGCTTGGATTTAATTCCTATTTTACGCGCTGTTTTTTCTTCAGTTAAAGGAATCAGATGAACCAGCCTGCGCTTATCGGAAACAAACATCCTAAAGGGTTGTTTGTACTTTTTTTTACGGAAATGTGGGAACGATTCAGTTATTATGGCATGCGTGCCATTCTGGTATTATACGTTACCAATGGATTACTATACGATGATGCCTATGCGAACAATGGAGTGTATGGAAGTTATACCGGTCTTGTATACCTGACTCCGCTACTGGGGGGCTATTTTGCCGACCGGCTTTGGGGCAACCGGCGAAGCATTGTTACCGGTGGATTTATGATGGCAGCCGGACAGTTTCTGATGTTCATCAGCGCCTCGATGTACACAGACCAGGTGCTGGCAAATCTGATTATGTGGAGCGGTTTGGTAACAATAATTCTTGGAAACGGATTTTTTAAACCGAATATTTCTTCCCTGGTTGGACAATTATACCCGAGAGGAGATAAAAGACTGGATGCCGCTTATACGATATTCTACATGGGGATTAACCTGGGCGCTTTTATTGCCCCGCTGGTTTGTGGCGGCTTGGGCGAAAGGTATGATGCGGATGGAAACGCCATCCGCGAGGCTTTCCGCTGGGGTTTTCTTGCTGCCTGTTTCGCCATGCTGGCGGGCACCCTGTCTTTCATGGCTTTAAAAGGAAAGTATGTGACCGATCCCGAAGGAAAGGGACTGGGCATCCTGCCAAACAAAATGAATATTCCGGACGAAGGGAAAAAAGCCGGGAATCCCAGTGCAAAAACCGAAATGCGTAACACCGGCTTATGGGTTTTAGCCAGCCTGATTCTGTTTCTGGTATTTAAATTTGGCGCCGGCCTGGATTATATCGGGGCTTTCATCTTCAGTATAGCCATAGCGGTTTCGGGCCTGATCATTACGGACCGTTCCTTAACAGGCATTGAAAGAGGAAAGGTTATCGTGATCTTTCTGTCTGCATTTTTCGTAATCTTTTTCTGGGCCGCATTTGAACAGGCCGGATCATCGCTGGTGTTATTTGCGGAGCGGAATACCGATCGGAGCATTCTGATCAATACCCAACTGGGTACCGCTATTGTGTTTTTTCTTGTGCCGGCACTGGCCCTGTATTATTTTTTGCAGCGGATCATGGAAATTCCACGTGAGCTGAAAATGGTTTTTGGGCTTATCGGGGCGGGTGCACTGGCCTATGCGGTCTATCACTATATCATCGGAACGGAATTCATTTTAAGTGAAGTGCCTGCAAGCTGGTTCAATAGCATCAACGGGCTTTTTATTATCCTGCTGGCTCCCGTTCTGGCCCAGGTTTGGGTAGGGCTGGGAAAAATGAATGCCGAACCATCCTCACCAAAAAAACAGGCGATGGGCTTATTGTTTCTGGCCCTTGGCTACCTGATTATTTCCTTTGCCGTGAAAGGCGAAGCCCAGAAAGCAAGTATGTTTTGGCTGGTTTCATTGTATTTTATGCATACTCTCGGTGAGCTTTGCCTCTCACCCATCGGCCTTTCACTGGTAAACAAGCTGGCTCCGGCACGCTTTGCCTCCATCCTGATGGGAGTTTGGTTTTTATCAAATGCGGCGGCGAACAAATTTGCCGGCACCCTGGGCGCCCTGTTCCCAGGCAAAGGCCCTACCAGCTTCCTCGGATTTGAGATTGCTGATATGTACGATTTCTTTATGCTGTTTGTGATCATGAGCGGGACCGCGGCAGTTCTATTGTATATTCTGAGCTTCTGGATGGAAAAACGAATGGGGGCGGTAAAGTGAGGAAAGAGTAAATTCGCGCTCGAAAAGCAGGCTCCGTACCGGCTTTCAGGATAATCTGGTTTTCATTTCGCGGGTGAATTTTAGCTTTTGCCAACATCAATTTTAATATAAAACAAGGCCATGTCTGAGAAAAATTTTCAGCCTTTTATTGCTCCGGAGCAGAATGTTAAAGAACTGACGGTTAAATCAATTTTGCTCGGGTGTTTATTCGGAATCATTTTCGGTGCCGCCACGGTTTACCTGGCCCTTAAAGCCGGCCTTACCGTGAGCGCCTCTATCCCCATCGCGGTAATTGCGATTACCCTTGGCCGTAAGTTTTTTAAAACAACCATTCTGGAGAACAACATTATTCAGACAACCGGTAGTGCGGGTGAAAGCATCGCAGCCGGTGTGGCCTTTACATTACCGGGCTTCCTGTTCTTGTCTTCGCCGGACAGTGCCAGCTATTTTAATTATCTCACCATTCTTATCCTGGCCATTGTGGGTGGTTTGCTGGGAACGCTTTTGATGATTCCGCTTCGAAGGGCCCTGATTGTAAATGAACATAAAAATCTGCCTTATCCCGAAGGTACCGCCTGTGGTGATGTATTAAAAGCCGGCGAGAAAGGCGGTGATTTTGCGAAAACGGCATTCTGGGGGCTGGGTGTGGCCTTTTTATATGCCACCCTGCAAAAGGTTTTGCATGTGATTGCGGAGGTTCCCTATATGGCAACCCAGCAGGTCAATAAGTTTTTTCCTTCGGCACGGGTGAGTGGTGAGATTACTCCTGAATACCTCGGCGTTGGTTATATTATCGGGCCCCGGGTCGCGGGCGTTCTGGTAGCGGGTGGGGTATTTAGCTGGTTGGTATTGAT
>JAEZAY010000535.1 GCA_023427575.1 Bacteroidota bacterium
ACCAGGTTTCGGTTTTGTAACGGTAAGCAGAAATGGTTTCCGGATCGAGGTGATCGGCGTGATTATGCGTAATAATACAGAGATCCGCTTTTAATTCCTCCGGGCTTAACACCGGCGTATATAAACGCCTGAATTCCGGCGATCCGCTCGACGCCGAATCCGACAGATAAGGATCGATAACGATGGTGGTATCTTTCACTCTTATCAGGTATCCGGCCTGACCAAGCCACCAGAAAGCGGCTTCCGCTTCCGCCAAACTGTAGTTTAATATAGCCCTCATCTTTTCATCTCTGTTTAAAGTTGCAGACATCATTTCCGGGTTAGAGGTTTACACAAAAACGTTTAAGGGCTTTTTCATTGATCCTTATTCCCACGCCAGGCCCATCCGGCACCGCGATATAACCTTCCGAATCCATGGTTACCGGATTTTCGATCACTTCCCGCAACATCGGGTTATCGCACACATTGTATTCCAGGAACAATGAGCGGGGCAGTACGGCATTCAAATGCAGGCTGGCGGCGGTCAGCAAATCGGTTAGCCATGCATGCGGGCATACATCCACTCCGGCATATTCCGCTTCCCAGATAATTTTCCGCGCCTGGGTAAATCCGCCGCAACGCGTAAGATCGGGTTGTATAACGTCTACGCCTCCACGGGATATAAGGTCGCGGAATCCCCATCCGGTGGCTTCCTGTTCGCCGGCTGCAATCCGGGTTTTAACGCCCGCTGCTTTCACTTTTCCATACCCTTCATAGTTCTCAGGATGAAGAAAGTCTTCAAGCCAGTAAATATTATATGGCTCCAGCGCCCGGCATAATTCAATGGCATCATAAGCGCTTCGGTCAACCATCCAGCCCGCATCCACCATCAGTTCAACATCGGGGCCCAGCGTTTCGCGTGCGGCTTCCACCAGTTTGACATCATTCTTTTTATTCTGACCGAAAACACCCCATCCAAATTTTACCGCGGTAAATCCCCGGCTAAGATAAAATCCGCATGCATCCCGGATCGCTTCCGGAGTTGGCCGGAATAAAGTAGACGCATAGGCTCTGATCTTATCGCGGCGGCCCCCACCCAGGATCTTATGCAAAGGCAACCCGGTTGCTTTTCCAATAATATCATGACAGGCAATATCAAATCCCGAAAGCACCTGAATAGCCACTCCCCGGCGACCATAGTAAATACTGCCACGGTAAATTTTATCCCATAGCTTCTCCACATCAAAAGGATCTTCGCCGATAACCAGGGTACGCAGGCCATCAAAAACACCCATCCCGCTTTCCGGTGCGTTCACAACGGCTTCACCCACATGCGGGGCCGTTTCCACATCCGACCATCCGGTTATCCCTTCATCGGTACTGACCTTTATGATCAGGCAATGTTTTACTCCGCGGGCTTCATCGCTGCCCTCCGGCGGCCGGATCTCAAAAGGTGATTTCAGAATGAAGGCTTCAACATTTGTAATTTTCATCGATCTCGTTTTCAGGGCAGTGCCCGGTCATTTTTTAATTATTAAATACGAGCGAAACTTTCAGCGCCTGATCATGACCGTTACGAGCCAGGTCGAAAGCTTTTTCCCAATCCTCAAAAGGAATTTCATGCGTAACAAGTTCTTCCAGCGCCAATGATTCATCGCCAAGACAGGCCAGGGAATCCTGCATCCTGTCTTCATCATTGCAGGCACCCAGTATTTCGAGTTCCATCAAATGAACTTTAAAAAGATCAACCGGAACCGGATCAGTGATCCCACTAAAAATAACCATCCGTCCACGCGGTTTTAATGCATCAATACAAACGCTAACGGCCTCTGCAGCGCTTACAGCAAGAATGGCAATGACCATCGATTTCTGCGGCGGCTCGTCAGCAATGGTTACGTTTGGGATCATGGAAAGCCGGAATTTTCCTTTCCCATACACAATTACTTCCGCGCCCGCACGAACCGCCAGCCGCGCTATAATGTTCCCAAAGGGACCATCGCCCACTATCAATACTTTACCGCCGCCCATATTGCCTGCACGTGCAATCGCCTGCAGACAAACCGCCACCGGCTCGAGCAAGGGTGCAACCCGGGCTTTGACATGCTCCGGCAAAGCGATGATCCGGTCGCTGCGCTGCACAAAATATTCGGCAAATGTTCCTTCACGGTTATAGCCCAGGTGCTGCATATTTGTACACACATGTTCATAGCCCCTCCTGCATTCATCACATTGTTTGCAGGGCACCACCGGATGCACAGCCACCCGCATCCCGGACCTGAAATCTTTTACATTTTCGCCGCATTTTACAATTGTACCGGCGCCTTCATGACCGAGGACCCGCGGGAACCGGATCTTAAACGGATTATGGGTGAGATCATGCAAATCGGAGGTGCAGATGGTAGTGGATGAGGTTAAGATCAACACTTCATCCGGGCCTGGCTCGGGAACGGGCAGCGTTACACGTACAAGCTGATTCAGTCCCTGCATTTGTAATGCCTGCATCGTTTGCGGTATCGTTCTCATCGGTTTACAAGCATTGGATTTGGTAATTGCAACAGTTTTAACGCGTCGCGGTGAATGATGCCCTCAATAATATCGGAAGGGATTGGAGGCAATCCGCTGTTTGCAATCACATGATTTATATTCCTGACCCCCAACAAGGAGGAATTGGTAGTGGTGAATGGAAAATCGGAACCAAAAAGCAGTTTGGCGGCAGCTCCGTATTCCACCAGTAAACGCATTGAATTGTAAAATTGCCAGGGGCGATAGTACAAAGCCGAAAGATCGGCATATACGTTCGCATGACGGCGGATAATAGAAATTGTTTCTCCTTCCCAGGGATGACCCAAATGGGCCAGCACCATATGCAGATCGGGAAAATCAACGGCTACCGAATCGAAGTGGACAGGCCGGGAATAATCCAGCGGTGTTCCGCTTACAAATGAAGTTCCGGCATGAAATAGTATGGGCAATCCATGTTTAACACAGTAGCGGTAGATTTCATAACAACGCGGATCGCGCGGATGTACATTTTGATACAGGGGCGACATTTTCAGACCCACCGCGCCCAGATCCTGATGCGTGCGTTCCAGTTCCTCCATAAAATTTTTCTGCGCCGGATCAATGGAGGTGAAAAATAACAGGCGTTCGGGTGCTTTCCGAACATGGGCGGCTACCATTTCGTTTGGAATATTCCAACCCGTTTCCGATGCATTCAGACCAAATACAATGGCTACATCCGCCGCCCGGGTTTCTTCCAGATGTCTCTTTTCAACATCACCCCATACGGTTTGATCGATTCCACAACGAATCAGATCGGCCTGCAGCTTCGCGCCAAAATCCAATTCGGAACGGAACACATGGGTGTGGATATCAACAATCATATCTCGCCAGATTAACTTTCAACATATTATTCAAATGACCAGTAATGCAAACCCCAGGGTTCAAGCGTAAGCGTAATTTCCCGGCTTCCTTTTTTCAGATAGATAAAAGGATCGGGACGTAACCTTTGATTTTCATCCAAACCCCCACCCATCGCATCTAAAACAAAATGCCGGATCCGCATGTCTTTCGGCATATTGTTCAGATTGATCTTCACCTTTCGCACCGTATCTGAAAAATTCCACAACATCATGTTATGCATATCCAGTTTGGGATCATGAGAGGCGAACCCGTTGATCTATTCATGGCCCGATTTGATTTCCAGCCGGTCGCCCGCCATCCGGCCCAGCAGTTTAAACACATAATAGGCCGGCCTGATCTGATCCTGGTAATCGAACAAACCACTGAACTGGGCCTGACGGTTCCACCAGCGGGTCATAAAAGCGGTCCCTTCCTTTGAATGGATTTTTTCAAATGTTTCATAAGATACATACCAATCGCGGATATGATAGTAACATGACCAGTCGAGCCCCACATCTTTCATCTGCCAGATCATTTCCGCTATGTAGCAGGGCTGAAACCGCGGATCTAAAATCGGATTAAAAAGATCCACGTTCCACTCATTCATGATCACTTCAGCCTTCAGATCAGGATATTGAGCTACCTGCTCCTGTACATACTCGATCTGCTTTCTGATGGCATAGGGACTGTTATTATAGTGATGAAAGGATACGAAATCCAGCGGAATTTTTTCCTTTGAGCATACGCGCAACAGTTCGGGCAGTATTGGCGATTTGTAATGGGCAAGTGCCGGTCCGCCTACTTTAGCGCCCGGATCAGCGCGGCGGATGGCTGCCACCGTATGCTTGTAATAACGGGCATAGCTTTCCGGCTTAAACCGGTAGGGCGTACCGCCATCTTCGCCGATATCCACTTCATTCCCTACTTCCCAGTATTTGATGCCGGCGCCCTTGCTCAGGTAATGTTTCACTACATTAAAAACAAATTCCTCCCAGCCTTTATAATCATTGGGTTCAACGATATCCTGATCTATTACCGGGAAGAAAACTTTTGGCTTCAGACAAAAACTCATAAATGGTTTTGCCCCGGTGGCCAGAAT
>JAEZAY010000541.1 GCA_023427575.1 Bacteroidota bacterium
GCGTACAACCTCTACAAACAATGTGCGTTATCCTGACACCCGGATGGGGGTAGAGCAGGTTCTGGCCGATGCTTTTCAAAGGGCTACTGAATATCAGAAAGAAATGAAGGCTGCCGAAGCAAACAATAAAAAGAAGGGATCAAAACCGCTTTCCGTGCGCCGCGATCTTGAACTGGATGCATTGGTAGAAATTCTGAACAACGAACGTTTCATCACCTGCCATTCTTATGTGCAAAGTGAGATCACCGCCGCGCTTCGGGTTGCCGATAAATACGGGTTCAAATTCAATACCTTTACGCATATCCTGGAAGGTTATAAAGTTGCCGATAAGATGAAGGAGCATGGCTCAGCAGCTTCCACCTTTTCCGACTGGTGGGCATATAAGAATGAGGTAATGGACGCTATTCCGCAAAATGCCGCTATCATGCATAAGGTTGGGTTAAATGTTGCGATCAATTCAGATGATGCTGAAATGGCCAGAAGACTGAACCAGGAAGCGGCCAAATCAGTGAAGTACGGAAATATCTGTGATGAAGACGCCCTGAAAATGGTAACGCTGAATCCCGCCCGCATGCTTCATATTGAAGACAGGGTAGGATCTCTTCGCAGCGGTAAAGACGCTGACCTGGTTTTATGGTCCGACAATCCACTGAGCATTTATGCCAAAGCGGAGAAAACCATTGTAGATGGTATTGTTTACTTCGATCGGGAGAAAGACAAAGAAGCAAGAGCCTCCATTGCAAAGGAAAGAAACCGCCTTACCCAGAAGATGCTGGGTGAAAAAAGAGCAGGTGGTCCGGTGCAGGCTCCGCGTGCCAGCATGGAAATCATGCATACATGCAGTGATCACCTGCACGAGCATGGCTTATTGGTAATTGATGCCGACGAACAGTTTTAATTTTAAATCTTCTGTAATGAAAAAATTGCTGATATATATATCGTTGTTCATCGTACTGATGAATCATTCTTATGCGCAGGATAACATCTATCCCGGTGCCGCACAAACGAAAACCACCGCCATTGTAAATGCAACCATTCATACCGGGAATGGCCAGGTGATCGAGAATGGAACAATTGTTTTTGATAAGGGAAAGATCACGGCGATCGCTGCTAATCTGAGTGCACCTGCCGGAGCAGTTATAATAGACGCGAAAGGCAGGCGGGTTTACCCGGGCCTGATTTTGTCAAATACCGATCTGGGTATTAAAGAAGTGGGTGCGGGAACCAGGGCAACGAACGATTTTGCTGAATTGGGAGATATTAATCCGAATGTACGCGCCATCGTAGCCTATAATACCGACAGCAAGATCATCAACACGCTTCGCACCAATGGAATACTGCTGGCGAACGTGGTTCCTGCCGGCGGGCTGATCAGCGGCAGTTCTTCGGTAGTGCAACTCGATGCATGGAATTGGGAAGATGCCGCCTATCATATGGATGGGGGAGTCCGGTTTAATATGCCGAATTTGTTGAACCGTCCGAATCCTTTCGCGGCTCTCTTTGGTCGTCCGCAAAATGAAGACGTTATAATAACATCCCTTGAAAGAATTGAATCAGTGCGTTCCTATCTGCGAGAAGCAAAAGCGTACGCGTCGGAAAAAAGTTCAACCGCAACCAATCTGAAATATGAAGCGCTTACCGGTTTATTCAACAAAACAAAAAAGTTATTTGTTTATTGTAACCTGGTGAAGGAAATGCTGATCGCCATTGATTTCAAAAAAGAATTTGATCTTGACCTGGTAATCGTTGGCGGCAGTGAAAGCTACCAGATAGCAGACCTGTTAAAGCAGCATGAGATTCCGGTCATCCTGAACCAGATGCACAGTCTGCCTACCATGATGGATGATGATGTTGACCAGCCGTATAAAACCCCGGCCGAACTGCAGAAAGCGGGAGTGTTGTTTGCGATCACCGATTCCGACGCGCAAACAAGAGGCCGCAACCTGATGTTTAATGCCGGCACCGCGGTAGCCTATGGATTATCGAAGGAGGAAGCGCTGGCAGCCATCACTGCAAATCCCGCTAAGATTTTGGGAATAGATAAAAAAGCCGGAACCCTCGAAGTTGGAAAAGATGCCAATATCGTGATCAGTACCGGCGATATTCTAGACATGAAAAGCAGCGTGGTGACCGACGCCTTTATTCAGGGCCGCAAGGTGGAGATGACCGACAAGCACAAACAGTTGTACGATCGCTATAATCACAAGTACGGAATCGGACATTAATCCATCAGACATTTAATAATAAAAAACCCCGCTTTTAAGGCGGGGTTTTTTATTAATTGCTTTCCGGAATTTAGTTTTCTCTTCCGTGGCAGTTTTTATATTTCTTACCACTGCCACAGGGGCAAAGATCATTACGTCCGATCTTGGGTCCCACTTTAACGGGCTCCTGTTTCACTGTTGAAGGATCGAAATAATCGTTTTCATTCGCGCCATAATCATCGCCCCGGCTATCAATTTCTTCCTTGTTCACCTGCATCTTGCTCATATCCGTTTTTTGCTCTCTGCCTTCCCGGATATTCTGGGTATTCTGTTCTACCGGAATACTGCTATGACTTAAGAAACTTACGATCTGACGATTTACATCGGCATCCATTCTTTTAAACAGATCGAATGCGGTGATCTTATAAATGACCAGCGGGTCTTTCTGTTCAAGATAGGCTGTCTGCACACTTTGTTTTAAATCGTCCATCGCACGCAGATGTTCTTTCCAGGTTTCATCAATGATAGCCAGGGTGATCTGGCGTTCCAGCGCACTTACAAGTTCCCGGCCTTCCGAATCAACGGTCTTGTTCAGATTGGATAAAACCTGGATCCCTTTTTTGCCATCAGTGAAAGGAACAACCACATTTTCAATATGCGCGCCCTGTTGCTGACGGATATTTTTAAATACGGGAATGGCGTTCTTTCTCAGATCATCCATTTTCTGCTGGTAACGCTGAACCGCTTCCGTATATAATTTTTCACTGAGTGCGTTGGCGGCCGACTTCTCAAATTCCTGCTGGCTAATGCTGCTATCGAGTCCGAAGTTCACAATCACGGCCAGTTTAAACCCTTCATAATCCTGTTGTTCCTGAAATGAGCTAATCAGACTTTCGGCAACAACATAAAAAGCATTGTCCAGGTCAAGAGCAAGTCGCTCTCCAAAAAGGGCGTGATTTCTTTTCTTGTAAACAACATTCCGTTGTTTATTCATTACGTCATCATATTCCAGCAAACGCTTCCGGATTCCGAAGTTGTTTTCTTCCACTTTTTTCTGCGCGCGTTCAATACTTTTAGTGACCATGCTGTGCTGGATCACTTCGCCTTCCTTATAACCGAAGCGGTCCATGATGGAAGCAATCCGCTCACTGCCGAAAAGGCGCATCAGATCATCTTCCAGCGAAACATAAAACTGTGTTGTGCCCGGATCGCCCTGACGGCCTGCACGACCACGAAGCTGTCGGTCTACCCGGCGACTTTCATGTCGCTCTGTACCTATAATAGCCAGACCACCGGCTTCTTTAACTCCGGGTCCGAGTTTAATATCCGTACCCCGACCGGCCATATTCGTCGCGATGGTAATTGCTCCGGGAAGTCCTGCTTCGGCTACCACCTGGGCTTCACGCGCGTGCTGTTTTGCATTTAATACATTATGCGGAATCTTTTTGCCATGCAGCATTTTGCTAAGCAATTCACTCACTTCCACCGAAGTGGTTCCTACCAGAACAGGCCGGCCAGCATTGCGCAAGGCTTCGATTTCATCAATGGCCGCCTTGTATTTTTCCCTTTTCGTTTTATAAACCAGGTCCTGATTATCGATGCGGATCGCGGTTACATTGGTTGGAATGGTAACAACATCCAGTTTATAGATATCCCAGAATTCACCGGCCTCCGTTTCAGCGGTACCGGTCATACCGGCCAGCTTGTGATACATCCGGAAATAATTCTGAAGGGTAATGGTGGCATAGGTTTGTGTGGCCGCTTCGATCTTCACATTTTCCTTGGCTTCGATTGCCTGATGCAATCCATCGCTGTATCTTCTTCCGTCGAGGATCCGGCCCGTTTGTTCATCAACGATCTTTACCGCTTCATCCATCACCACATACTCAACATCGCGGTCGAATAATGTATAAGCCTTGAGTAACTGCTGAACCGTATGAATCCGATCTGCCTTCACTGTATACTCGGTGAGCAGTGCTTCTTTCTGAACAAGTTTTTCCTCGGGGCTGGTTTCGGATTTATCAATATCGGCCAGCAGAATTCCAATATCCGGCAGCAGGAAAAAGTCGGGATCTTCCCCGGCCTTTGTAATGGCCTGAATTCCCATATCGGTCAGATCAACGGCATTGTTTTTTTCATCGATATGGAAATACAATTCCTGATCCACTTTTGGCATTTCCTTTTGCTGATCGGCGAGATAATAATTCTCCGATTTCTGCAGTTTCACCCGAACACCCGGTTCACTTAAAAATTTTATCAGGGCGCTGTTCTTGGGCAAACCTCTGTATGCGCGCATCAGCGATAAGCCGCCACTTTTCGGATCATCATCGCCTTCGCTAAATTTTTTCTTAGCATCATTCAGGTATTTATTGGTTACCTGCTTCTGCATTTCAACCAGTCTTTCAACTCTTGGTTTAAGAATATGATACTGTTGTTCATCGCCTTTAGGAACCGGTCCCGAAATAATCAGGGGAGTTCGCGCATCATCGATCAGTACGCTGTCGACCTCATCCACCATGGCATAATGGTGTTTGCGCTGCACCATCTCATCCGGGGTATGCACCATGTTATCGCGGAGGTAGTCGAATCCAAACTCGTTATTGGTTCCATATATGATATCGGCCTGGTATGCTTTTCGGCGATCATGGCTGTTAGGCTGGTGGCGGTCGATGCAATCTACCGTTAGCCCAAGCCATTCATAAATGGTTCCATTCCATTCAGAGTCACGTTTGGCGAGATAATCGTTCACCGTAACAATATGCACTCCCTGTCCTGAAAGCGCGTTCAGGTAGGCAGGCAGTGTAGAAACCAGCGTTTTACCTTCACCGGTAGCCATCTCGGAGATCTTGCCCTGGTGAAGAACGATACCACCAATGAGCTGCACATCGTAATGCACCATATTCCAGGTGATCAGATTACCACCCGCTGTCCAGGAGTTTTTATAGATGGCTTTATCGCCCTCAATCCGGACATAATCCTTGCGAACGCTGAGGTTGCGGTCGTGATCGGTAGCGGCTGAAACCAGCTCGGAATTTTCTTTAAAGCGACGGGCTGTTTCTTTCACAACCGCAAATGCTTCCGGTAAGAGCTGGTTAAGAACCTCCTCCAGCT
>JAEZAY010000545.1 GCA_023427575.1 Bacteroidota bacterium
ATCGAGATGTGCATAGTATAAAGAAAAATCCTTTCCCGATGGCCGCATCCAAACCACTTTCCCGCCTAAATTATTTTGGTTCACCCGGGTAATTATTCCATCGGCGGCTGCTACCAGGGGGGTTTTACGGGCGGCAAAGAGATCGAGGCCCTCATGGGAGCGTGAACCTCCATCCCGTGCAGCACCCCAAAAGCTTTTGATATGATTATTCCCCGGAGCGCTGATTGGGTAAGCCAGGGAGGGGCCTGAAACAATTTCGATGGTGTATTCGCCGTCTTTTAAAAGCTCGGGCTGAATCCGAAGCTGATAATTTCCATCTTTCCTGATCTCATATTCGATCGGCGCGGCGATGCTGTCGGCCGATTCCAGCAGTTTGGGCGCGGCATCCACGCGATCCGGGCTTTGCCATAAGTCGAGAAAAACCTGGAAAGCAGTGTCGGGGATTTTTCGTAGCGTGATCTGAATTTTTTCACCCTGTCGGGCGGGAAACCGTAAACCCACCGCGGAAGGTTCGGTGGCGTCAAAAAAGCCGGATTCTTTATAAGGAATGGTTATGGATAAAGGCTCAACCAGACTTTTCTCCGCCGCTTCAAACCATTTTTTGCCCATGGCCGATTTGTGAAGTCCAGCTTTTTCCAGGTTTTGCCCATAAGATTCGTGCAATGTTTTTTTACCGAAAATTCCGGGGCCTGAGGTTTTACATGACCAAAACAAAGAAAGAATTCCGCTGATTAAAAACCATTTATAAAGGGAAATTTTCATAGCGGAATTTCAAAAAATGCTGTGCCAGTTAAAGGGGATTTCCTTTTTTTTAACCGAATTTTTCGATTTGGTACGATTTTTTTGTGATCTAGGGTTCAATCTATATTTATGGGAACTAATTTCAGGAAGCCTGGCAAATCGCACGATAAGCGAATCCATCTGGAAGAACCCCGCGAGGCCGTGTATTGGTCGAAAAAGTTTGAAGTTTCCTCTACTCAATTGCTGGAAGCAGTAAAAGCTACCGGAAGTAACCGGGTGGAAAAAGTAGCCCGTTATCTTTCTGAAAAAGTGTTCCGCTATTCCTGGTAATTCCGCTAATTTCTTATTCTTTTCAATTCAGTGGAACCAATGGGTAAAACAAGTGCCGGATTGGTTGTATACAGAATCAACGAAAAACAGATCGAATTTTTTCTGGTTCATCCGGGAGGGCCTTTCTTTCGGAACCGAGATGCCGGGGTCTGGTCGATAGTGAAAGGTGAATTTACAAGCGAAGACCCGCTGGAAACCGCTATCCGGGAATTTGAAGAAGAAACCGGCTCGGCCATTATCGGCAATTTCATTTGGCTGGAACCCATCCGGCAAAAGGCGGGAAAATGGGTTCATGCATGGGCCGTCCGGTTCGACATTAATGCGAGCAATATTATCAGTAATCCCTTTGAAATGGAATGGCCGCCAGGGTCTGGGAAAAAACAATTTTTTCCTGAAGTGGATAAAGCGGGCTGGTTCACGCTAGAGAAAGCGAAGGAAAAGATTAATCCGGCGCAGCTTCCCCTGCTGATGGAATTGTCGGAAAAAATAAAGGCCGGATCAGTTATGGATTGATCCGGCCTTTTTTAATAAAGTAAAATAATCACCGCCGCTTTTTGTTCTGATCCTGGATGGTTCTTTCTATATCGGCCTTTCGTTCTTCCGTATTTATGTATTCTTCCTTTTTTTCTTCACCCGACTTGTCGGTAAAACGTACCGAATTTTCATCCACTGGTTCCCCGCCGTTTCCGGGCGCATCTTCGGGCTTTGCGATATCCCGCAGGTATTTTTCTTTGCCGGCGCGCTCTTCAGCTTCACGGTCAACTGATGTATTTAAGGAAGAAGCATCCGATCCTGAATAGTCGCGGTCTGCCTCTGATCCATGTAATCCATGATGTTTAACGGGTTCCTCCTGTTGAGGAAAGCGCTTATTTTGTTCGTTTGCCATAACTGAAGTTTTAGTATTAGAGATGATTAAAAGGGTTGAAAAATCATGCCATCCAACCCGGATTCTCTATTTAAGGGGTTTCAGCGGTGAGGAAAAAATTACCGGAAATGTAGACCAGAACAGCATTTCAAAAAAACGGTAAAAATGGGGAATTCTGTTTCCACAAAAATTATCAACTATTATAAGGGAAGAAATTTTGGGTGTAGAAAACTATCATCAGCCTATTTCTGGCAGGCCTTTTTTTACTATATCAGAAAATGATTCTTATGACTGGGTATCAAAAAAACAATGAAGAGACTTTTGCGGGAGATTCTATGTTTGAAACCATATTTCGCTGGAATCGGGAATGGACGGCAATTATTGTTAAGCCTTTTAAGCATGAAGGAAAACTCTTGCATTATATTGTAAAGATGGTTGGTGGTCCAATTATCTTTCTTTGGAAAAATGAAATTGGCGAGTGGATAGAATTAAAGAAAGGATGTACTGAAAGATCCAGAGCCGTAGGTCAGGCTATTGAGTATTCGTTTTTATAGATTTTTACAAGATTACTATATTACCAGTCAAAAAAAAGGACGGCTCACCGAGCTGTCCTTTTCTCATTTTATAAGGGACCGAATCTATTTCTTTACGTTGTCGTTTATAGATTTTGCCTGATCATGATGTGATTTCAGAACAGGAAGTGTTTTAGAAGCAAATGCTTTTACGTCGGCATCATTGGCATTGTTAGATGCCTTTTCAAAACTATCCACGCTTTCTTTATGATCACTTACCATCATGTCCATATAAGCTTTATCGAAATCAGCTCCGGTTTTTTCCTGGAGATCTTTTATATGATCACGATGCTTATCTCCGGCGGTTGATGGAAGCGTTACATTTTTACGTGCTGCAAGCGCTTTAAGTTCATCACTGGCCTGGGTGTGATCGCGAACCATCATGGCGGCGAAATCTTTAACCCGCTGGCTGCTGGCTTTCTGTTGTGCCAGGTTTCCAAGTTCGATTTCCATCATTGAACTGCTGGCTGCCTTTACCATAAATTCAGAGTCATCTTTTTCAACAGAAGTGGTAGCACCAATGTTTGAACCCGTTGTATCATCATCTCTTTTGTTTTCATTTGCCTCATTCGCGTTTTCTACCGCATCATTGTCGGCAGCATTGTTACAGGCCTGAAAAGTCCAGGCGGCAAACAGAATCATTAATAAAACATTCCACTTTTTCATGTTTTTAAATTTAAGTTTTTGAATACGTTGTTTTCGATATAAAATGTTGTTTATAAACAGTTTTATGAATCGCGCATATCATATACAAAACATATGCCTCCGCAATGAAATGGCCTTAAGTTGAAGGAAACCAGTGTTATAAGACTTGCGGTACAATAGTACTGGCATGTTTTTTCAATTAATAGCGGTATGCAGAAACAGAAAAGCCCGGACGTTAAATAGCTGCCGCAGGATCCGGATCTGGAAGGTTTGGAAAGAGACCAGGCCCTGCCCAATGCTTTAGATGAATCGGTTCATACGGCAACGGAGCTGAGCAAAGCGGTGGAAAATGCGAGCAGCCTCGGCACTATCCCCGATGGTTCGGAAGATCGCTGGATTCCGCAAGAATCCGAAGAACTTATTCACAACAAAATGGGGCCAGATCAAAACCCCTGATTTATCGTTCTCCTTTATTGTTTTTATATGTTTGAACTTATTGATAATGCCGGGACCTCAAACCCGGTTGCGGAAAAAAGCCGGTCCGGGAATCCGTTTAAATCATGGTGGATGGCCGGCTTTGAATGTACCGACAAGCTGAATGCATTTGGGAACCGGGTAGACTTTGCGGAACTGACGGGACACTTAAAATTGGTGGACGCTGATTACGAAAATCTGCATGGGTTCGGGATCCATTCTGTTCGCGAAGGTATCCGATGGAGTCAGGTTGAAACCCGCGCCTATCAGTATAACTGGAATGATGTGAAGCACCTGATCGATCATGGTAACAAACATGGAATTCAGCAAATCTGGGATCTATGCCATTTTGGATTTCCCGATGATCTGACTCCTTTACATCCCATGTTCGCACGTAGGTTTGCATCGATGTGCCGGGACTTTGTACGGTTTTACAGATCCGAAAATCCTGATGGCCCGCTGATCGTAACGCCAATTAATGAAGTGAGTTTTTTATCCTGGCTTGGTGGCGATGTGAGGGGCACGTCTCCCTATTGCGTACACATGGGCTGGGAGTTAAAATATGCATTAATGCGGGCATATATTGAAGCGGTTTCGGCCATGCGCGAGGTTGATCCTGAAATCCGGATCCTGACCACCGATCCGCTGGTAAATATTGTGGCCTCATTGCATGCGTCTGAGGAGGAGATTGCAAATGTGAACCTTGCCCAGGCAAACCAGTACCAGGTACTGGAAATTTTATCCGGTAGAATTTGCCCTGAACTGGGGGGAAAAGAAGATTACCTGGATCTGATCGGCTTCAATTATTATTTCAACAATCAATGGGAGTTTGGTACAAATGCTACGCTTCCCTGGGCAAACGATTTTAATGACCCGCGTTGGCGACCGCTCAGTGCCATGATCGCGGAAGGATATCATCGCTATAAGCGGCCTGTTTTGATTACTGAAACCGGCCATACCGGAGAGCACCGCCCGCAATGGATCCGACATGTTACAGAAGAGTGCCTGAAACTATTGGAACTGGATGTTCCGCTATGGGGTCTTTGTTTGTATCCGATCATCGACCGGCCCGATTGGGATCATATGGATCC
>JAEZAY010000548.1 GCA_023427575.1 Bacteroidota bacterium
GGTAACAACTGTTTTTATTTTACGCCGTCCGTTTCAATTTTCTTAACGGATTTCTTCCGAGGCCCGGGGGAATACATTTTACCCGGACACCAATGATTATCACATTATCAAATTATCACATTTCAACATTATCACATTATCCATTTATCCGGACCCTGCTGTTATAGCAATCCAATGCTACCACAACCTAAATAATGTTCATCTTCTTCATCAAAAACGACGCATTCTTATTTTGCGCCACCCCTTTCCGCAATTTGTAATCGAAGCTGAGCGTATCAGCCGTAATCTCACTTTCAAAGCAGGCATTTGAAATGAAGCCGGGATGTTCATTTTCCAGACTGCTTAGTGCAAGATCATGTGTGGCGAAAAAAGCCAGACACCGGTATGGCAGCAGCTTTTTTATAAAACCAGCCGAGCCAAAGGTTTTATCGTCTGAATTTGTGCCACGCAAAATCTCATCAATAAGTATCAGGGCCGGGATCCCATTGTCGAGTTTGTTTTTAATTTGCTGAAGTCTTTTCAACTCCGCCATAAAGTAGGATGTATGTTCTTGCAGCGAATCATTGATCCGGATGGAAGTCAGAATTTGCACCGGTTTAAAAGCAAACTGTTTTGCACAAACCGGAGCTCCGGCCTGGGCAAGCAAAAAATTTACTCCAATGGCCCGGAGGAAGGTCGTTTTACCCGACATATTTGATCCGGTGATCAGGATCAGTTTTTCTCCTGATGATGAAAATGAGTTGGTGATAAGCTCATCAGCGGGAATCAGGGGATGACCAAGGTCGGTTGTTACCAGCAGAGTTTGATGATCACTAATTGATGGAAAGTTATTACCGGGATGATTATACGCAAATATGGAAAGACTTAATATGGATTCGATTTCACCAACCGCTTCTATCCATTGATGGTAATAATCACGATTTCGTTTTTTCCATTTTTCCAAACCGATGGCGATGTGCAGATCGTACAACAGAAAACTGTTCAGGAAAATGTTTACCAGCAGGTTCATCCGCTGGTCGAAAAGTTTCGACAACCGCGAAAGCCGGTAGATTTCGGTACTGGCATTGGCGCTGACCTTATTCAGCCTGTTCAGTTCAGCGGATTGTTTTGGATCCAGTTGCTGAAAGTATTTCAGAATGCCGGCATATTGATCAAGGATGTTTTGTTTCCTGCCTAAGATCAGGTGTTGCGCAAGAATATATTTGGTAAAAATTCCTGTTACGATCCAGCTAAGCGCGATCATAATGATAAACCATCCATATTGGTCGGTGGACAAATAATACAAAAACGCTGCGATGGTGAAAGGAGGCAAAATGAACCGGATCAGGGTGGGCCATCTTTTTTCCGTTATCAAATTGGGGGATTCCAGCCAGCCCGAAAGCTCGTTCAGTGTTCCTTCTGATTCGCCAGACTGCAGTCCAATGGCGATGGTTTCCTGAACCCCGGTCTGCTGATCCTGCAATGCCTTCAATGCTATTTGTGTTTCCAGGATTTGTGTTTCATCCAAGCCGGGTGATGCCAGCAGCGAGGCCAGCTTCGATTTACCATGTGTGGTGGCGGTTCGGTTTAACAAATGAAACAGCGAATTGTTTCCAAACACATCAAGGTCGGAGAGAAACGAATCAAAATGTAGAAATTCCTGGCCATTGGCGAATTGATTGGGCTTATTGTTCAGGAGATCAATTTCATTTTGATTGATTTTTAATAATGCCTTATAAAAAAGATTTTTGTTCGAAAGTCGAACGGCAAAATTCACCAGCCAGAAAAAAAGAAGAATCGAAACAATGGAAACAATGGCAAATGCCTGCTCGCCCTGCTTTATAAAAAAATAAACTCCGGTGATCAGCAGCGCAAAAGCCAGAATGCGGGCAAAGGAAACGGCCCTTCGCTGGTTTCTATTTTTAGAAAGTAAAATTTTGATCTTCTGAATGTTATGCTCGTAAAAATCAGTCGCGGATGGCATGAATTTTATAGTATATTTAACAAATCATTGTTTTTGGAAAGGCAATGTAAACTCTTTAACTGAAACTCATCAATCATTTAAACTACCAACCATGAAACATTTACTGCGGATGTCGTTACTGGCCGCCACTATTCTTGTATTCCAAAATTCCGTTTCAGCTTTTGTTGTACCCGCAATTCCTGAAGTTAACCGGGCGGAACCGGTTGCCAAACCATCGCCATTTGCAGGAATGACCGTACAGGATTTTATAGCGCTGACTCCGAAAAAATACAAAGAGATCACGGGGCAAAAAATGTCTCTTTCGCAAAAGATCTCATTGAAAATTGCACAGCACAAGGTAAAAAAAGCCGTTAAGAAAAATCAGAATGTAGATCTGCTGGCTATGGCCCCCGGGATCGATTCCAGCGATTTTAATATCGGTGGTTTCGTCCTCGGACTTGTTCTTGGTATTATTGGGGTTCTAATCGCTTATCTCATTGGCGACCAGTCGGCCATTAAATGGGCCTGGATTGGATTTGCGATCTGGGTGGGAATTGTGCTGCTTGTATTGATATTATGATAAATTCAGCTCTTTTAAAAAAAGCGGTTAGCAATAGCCGCTTTTTTTATGGGCGGTACAGTACCTGGACCGTATTCCTGAATTCCTGTCTGAGTTCGGTCTTCCGTTTACCAACCAGATTTTCAATCAGGCCCGGGCGGCTGTGCCTTACCGTTAAGAGTTCCAGTTCCCTTTCTATAAAAACATCGAACAGGTCTGAAGCGGCAAATGCAAACTGATCGGTTTTATCGGGGTTATCATCGAGGCAAACCGCTATATGTACGGCGCTGGTTTGGATCAGGTTGGGAGTGATGTGCAGATCCGCGAAAATCTGGTAGAGCGCTGCCACAGGCTTTTCGCCAACAAAGGTAAAATCGCGGCTGCTCAGCCGGATCAGAACCTGATTTTTTTTGACCACAAGTACCGGTGGTAAATCTTTGATCGCTTTGCGATGTATTACCGTACCTGGCTGGGAGGGATCGGTAAAGCATTTTACAAACAGCGGAATGTTTTTGTTCTGCAGCGGTTTAATTGTTTTGGGATGAATGACCTGCGCGCCATAAAATGCCATTTCAATAACTTCTTCATAATTTAACTCCGGTAAAAAAACCGCTTCCGGAAACTGCCGCGGATCGGCATTCATAACCCCCTGAACATCTTTCCAGATGGTTATACTTTCGGCGTTCAGGATATTAGAAAAAACAGCGGCTGTATAATCGCTTCCTTCGCGCCCCAGGGTAGTGCTTTCATTTTCAGCCGTTGACCCGATGAAGCCCTGGGTTAATACGATTTTGAATTCTTCATAAAAGGGAAGAATGGTTTCATTTATTTGTTCTGTGGTGGTTTTCCAGTCGATGGATGCATTCCGGAAATTGTCATCGGTTCTGATAATATCCCGAACGTCGACCCACCTGTTTAAGATTTTCTCTTCATTCAGGTAGGCGCTGATTATTATGGTTGACATAAGTTCGCCTGTACAAACGATCTGGTCATAGTAATAGTCGTAGGATTTAACCGGATCATCGTGCAGCAGCCATTCCACTTCAGTAAAAACCTGGCGAAGCGTTTCCTCTGTAGCGTTGTACGTTTTTACCAGCAGGTATTTACAAAAGGTAAGGTGGTTTTTTTTGATCGATTCAAACAGTTCCAGCGCCTGCTCCCGCTGCCCGGAAAAAAAAGTTTCAGCCACTTTTTCCAGAGCATTGGTCGTTTTTCCGATCGCCGAAACAACGATTAGAAGCGGCTCATCACTGTTTAATTTTACGATATTTAAAACCTGCTGAATCCGTTCCGTATTGCTAACACTCGCGCCCCCGAATTTGAAAACCTTCATTGCCATTATTTAGTTCTGAACGATGGGCAAATATAGGCACAAGCAGGACAACCCAGTATTGGCGCCATTTGAATTGTTGATAGATTCGCCGCAAATTTTGTAACTTATTACAATCAGAAAATCAGACCCATGACTACAGTCAATCGCAACGTTTCCACCCTGGATGAGTTTACTATTCAGCAATTGAGAGAGTTTCCTCACGCTACCGGCGAGTTGAGCGGGCTTCTTCGTGATATAGGCCTGGCCGCCAAACGCGTGAACGTGGAAGTGAATAAGGCAGGTTTGGTGGATATTCTGGGCGATGTGGGGGCAGTAAATGTACAGGGTGAGGATATCAAAAAGCTGGATGAATTTGCAAACAACCAGTTTATGGGTGCTTTGCAGCACGGGATCAGCTGTGCCGGTATTGCCAGCGAGGAGCTGGAAAGTTTCGTAGGGTTTAATGATGATGTGAGCAAAAATTCCAAATATGTTTGCCTCTTTGATCCGCTAGACGGCAGTGGCAATATTGATGTGAATGTTTCAATCGGTACAATCTTTAGCGTATACCGGCGGCTGACGCCTAAAGGAAGCCCGGTTAAGCTGGAAGATTTTATACAGCCGGGCCGGAACCAGGTCGCAGCGGGCTATATTGTATACGGTTCATCCACCATGCTGGTATATGGAACCAGGCGAGGGGTAAACGGGTTTACACTCGACCCTTCGATAGGAGAGTTTTGTCTGAGTCATCCGGATATTAAATGCCCGGAATTCGGAAATATCTATTCGGTAAATCACGGAAATTTTTTTCAGTATGATGAAAAAGTACAGGATTATATAACCGTTTGCCAGAAAAAGAATCGGGATAACGGCGGCCCCTACACGCAGCGTTATATTGGAAGCATGGTTTCGGATGTTCACCGAAATCTGATCAAAGGGGGAATTTTTATGTATCCTGCCACCAGCGACAAGCCGGGTGGAAAATTAAGACTTATGTATGAATGTAATCCCTTTGCGGTTATAGTGGAAGTGGCGGGGGGAAAGGCTACCAATGGATCAACGCGGATCCTGGATCTCGAACCCTCCCGACTGCATGAACGATCGCAGCTTTTTATCGGCAGTGCCGGGATGATGGCTGAACTGGAGCGATGCCTGGCCGGAAATTGCTAATTGAAAATTCATTGTAAATGACCCCTTCCACTTTTTTTTAGAAAAAAAGTGGAGTAAAAAAATCGGGCTCCGGAATAAATCCTAAAAATTGAAACTTCCGGCATAAGGGAATGTGCTAATGTGCCAATGTGCAAATGTGCAAATTCAAATCCGGACATTTATATTTTTTAGCTGTGACTTGTTTTTATTTTACGCCGTCCGTTTCATTTTGGATATTAGCAAATTTCCACATTATCACATTA
>JAEZAY010000555.1 GCA_023427575.1 Bacteroidota bacterium
GAGCTGGAGGATGAGGAATTGATCGAGGAACCGCAATTGAATCGCGTAATTTCCTTATATAAGGTCTGGTTCCGGGAAGGGTTAGAACCAACATCGAGGAATTTTTTATATCATGAAGATCAGCAGCTCAGTCAGTTTGTAGTTCAGATCCTCGACTTTCCCTATGAGCTAAGTCCAAACTGGCACGAGCATTTTGAGGGAAAAATGCCCTCACGGGAAGACCTGTACTGCGAGGAGATTTTATCGGTCATCAATTATTTAAAACTCCGGAAGATTAAAAAAATGATTGATGAAAATCAGAAAGACCTTGCCAGGCCCCATACCACCGAGGAGCAAATTGTGTTGTTGGAAACACATCAGTTCCTGAAGAATATGGAAAAAGAATTATTAAAGCAGATCGGAACCGTGATTGTAAAATAAAAAGGCTTCCTGTAACAGAAAGCCTTTTAAATATGATGTTTGACTCTAATTTATTTTTGAGTCGGATTTTTTTTGCCTGCTATCAGTTTGTCAATGGCAACATCCATCCGGCGTGAACGGGTATCCTGCCGGCGTGCGCCGCCAATCCAGTTCAGGTACTCCTTTTTATCATTGTTGGATAGGGTTTCGAAAAAATGAGCCGCTGATTTGTTTTTATTAAGATGTTTTACAAAATCGGAAGGTGCGCTGCTGCGCAGTGATGTTGAAGGAAGTTTCCTTACCGCTTCTTCGTACATTTCTTCCACTTCAACCAGTTCCGGTATTTCATCGGTGCGCTTAAACCGGATGGCAGACCAAACATGATCCAGGGGAACCTCCATTTCTTCCTCATAACCGCGGCCGCAAAGAAAATTCCAGCTGCGATTCCGGTTCAGATCTGTTGAAATTTTAGAGGCTGCTTTTGGATAAGCCACCCAAAACTTTGTTTCGTCGTGAAGCGCAGGTAGCACTTCATTCAGGATCGATCTGAGCTGATTTTCATTAATGGCGAAAATCAGGGCGAAATCCACTTTTCGGATTTTCAGCAAGGGAGTTAGATTTTTCGCGAAAGTAATTTTTAGAAACTGTTTTTCAATTGATGAAGGAAGACCCTGAATTAAAATGTTCTTCTCTTCCTTAAGCTGTAGCTTTTCCAATAAGTTTTGCAACATGCCTCCGGCGATTTAATTTAATTGTGAAGGGTAAATGGTTGTCTGGGGAATTGCAAAATTACGAAAAATAGCCGGTCTGATGAAATATATACATTAAAAAAACCGCTGGAATGCAGATCCAGCGGCCTTTTAACAAACGCAGTTGCTTTATTTACCGATTGGCTTATAATATTTTAACGCTTCCGGCATCAGCTCACGCAATCTTTCTATGCGGGTAGTTTCGGCAGGGTGAGTGCTCAAGAATTCCGGGGGCCGGTTTCCGCCTCCAGCCTTGGCCATTCTTTCCCATAAAGGAATGGCTTCCTGCGGATTGTAGCCGGCAAGTGCCGTAAAAATCAAACCATAACGATCTGCTTCCAGCTCCTGTTTCCTGGAATTAGGAAGGAGATAACCAAGATTGGCCCCGGTTCCGTACACGGCATTAAAAATATTGCTGACCTTCTGGTTTCCGGATGCCAGTACACCTCCGACCACTCCCACGCCTTCGGCCACCATGGCCTGGCTCATCCGCTCGTTTCCGTGGCGTGCGATGGCATGCGTAATTTCATGGCCCAGCACTACCGCCAGTGCCGCCTCGTTTTGTGTGATGGGCAGGATGCCTGTATAAACCACGATTTTTCCACCGGGCATTGCCCAGGCATTCACTTCATCGCTGTTCACAAGATTGTATTCCCATTTATATCCTTCCAATTCCTTCGAAAGTCCTTTCTGGGAATAGTATTTAGTGATTGCCGCCACCAGTCTCGACCCCACACGCTTCACCATTTCAGCGTCCTTGCTGGCGGAACTGCTTACTACTTTGTTTTGGGATAAAAAGGATTGATATTGCTGGGAAGCCATCGACTGCAGTTCGGCTTCAGATAAAAGGGCAAGCTGGTTTCGTCCTGTTATGGCATTTTTAGCACAGGAAACCGTCATTGTTGCCAGGGCACAAATTATCAGTATCTTTTTCATTACGGTATTTTAGTTATGCTAATGACAATACTTATACCATCGTAAGACGAATACAAAACAGCGAGGTTTAATAAAGAAAGCTGGCTTTAGTCCTCTTTCTGCGCCCGTCGGCGGGATTTGCGGCGGTCGCGGTGCTTAAGAATAGGCACTTTACTTTCAACACCCCGAAGGATTCGGGTTATGTTTTTCTGGTGCGTTAATACAACCAGCAGGGCTACTGCAATAGCGAAAGCGCGATACAGCGGCTCCTTTTCATTAAATATAAAAAGTATAAAAACGGCAAAGGCAATGCTTGCCAGAATGGAACTGAGTGAAACAAAACGGGTCAGATAAAGAACGAGCAGAAAGACCCCAACGCAACAGATTGCTACCAGGGGCTGGATGGCGATGATCATTCCGAACAAGGTAGCCACCCCTTTACCCCCTCTGAAATCAGCCCAAATGGGGAAGATATGCCCCAGCACTGCCGCCAGCCCAAGACCAACCATAAAATTGGTGCGATCCCATTCACTGGTGAGATAGTATGGTAGAAGGATATAAAGCGAGGTTGCAGCTATGCCCTTGAGCACATCTACCATCATAACGACCGTGCCCCAGCGCGGACCCAATACTCGAAAGGTATTGGTAGCACCGGAATTGCCGCTTCCATATTCACGGATATCGATACCGAAAAAAGCTTTACTAAGCCAGAGCGCGGTAGGGATTGAGCCTATGAAATAAGCCAGAACTATTAATAGAACCTCTTTCAATGAATATTGATTAAATCGTTGATAACAAAAATAAGGAAAACGGCTCAAGAAAAGATGGGCCTTAGATTAAAATCGTGAGGCATGACAGAGATGCATGGCAATCCATTTATTTTTTTTCATTATGTGAATAACCTTTAACCGGTATGCGCCGGCCAGCCCTGCGATATCAGCTTCATCTTCTTCCAGTAAACCGCTTAAAATCAAAACGCCATCTGATTTCAAATGTTGTTTCATGTTTTCCAGATTCGCGCTGATAACATGTTTGTTAATGTTTGCCAAAATAAAATCAAAATCGGGCAGCGCATCTATCGAATCGACCTGTTCTACGGTAACGGATTTGCATTGATTTGCAATGAGATTTTCTTTTGCGTTTTCGATGCTCCATTCGTCATTGTCAATGGCAATAACTGTTTCGGCGCCCATCTTATCGGCCAGTATGGAAAGAACGCCTGTACCCGTTCCGAAGTCAAGAACGGTGCTGCCTTTCAACGGGAGCTGCTGCATCGATTCGATCACGAGGTAAGTAGTAGCATGATGCCCGGTTCCGAAACTCATCTTCGGTGTTACGATAATTTCAAACTCAACATCGGTTACTGGTGGGTGAAAGGCCGCACGGATTGCGCAAAAGCGGCCAACGCGAACCGGTTCGAAACTTTTCTCCCATTCTTCATTCCAGTTCTTTTGAACTATAATTTCTTCAGTATATTTTAAGCCCGATGGTATAACGGATAGGGTCAGCCCACGGTCGAATGCTGTTTCGGTTATACTTGCCCTTAAGCACTGCCCGGTTTCTTCAAACCCGCTGAAACCGATTTCCGCCAGCATCGCGATCAGAATCTCCATTTGTTCCTGACCAGGATTTTCGAACTCCAATTGTACAAATCTTTCCTTCATACGCATAAAAAATGGTCTGCATTTGTCTGCAGACCATTTGCTTTTTTTGTATAAAATTATTCTCCTGATGGAGCAGGTCTGTCTTCAGGTCTCTTTTGTTCCGGTTTCGGCATCAAAACCTTCCGGCTTAACTTAAACTTACCGGTTTTGGCATCCAGGCCAATCAGCTTTACCTTGATAATATCACCTTCTCCCAGCACCCCATCCATGGTTTCGAGGCGTTTCCAGGAAACTTCACTGATGTGCAATAAGCCCTGTTTGCCCGGCATGAATTCTACGAACGCACCGTATGGCATCACCGATTTTACTTTCGCTTCATAGGTTGAGCCTACTTCAGGCACGGCTACGATGCCGCGAATCCAGGCAACGGCTTTATCCAATCCTTCTTTTGCCGGACTGAAGATACTCACCTCACCATAATTTCCAACCTCTTCCAGGTTGATGGTAGCGCCCGTTTCGCGTTGAATTTCCTGAATAATTTTTCCGCCGGGTCCGATTACAGCACCGATGAATTCTTTATCAATGAACAGTTTTTCCATTCTAGGCGCATGTGGCTTCACTTCTTCACGTGCTTCGGCAACTACTTCATACATGGCATCCAGAATATGCAAACGGCCCTTGCGCGCCTGCTCCAGCGCCTGGCGCATGGTATCCATGCTCAGTCCGTCTACTTTAATATCCATCTGAACCGCACAGATTCCCTCGCGGGTGCCGGTTACTTTAAAATCCATATCGCCCAGATGATCTTCGTCGCCGAGGATATCGGTCAGCACCGCATTTTTTCCATCGGAGCTACGGGAGATCAGTCCCATTGCCACACCGCTGACGTGTTTTTTCAGCGGAACCCCCGCATCCATCAACGCCAGTGAACCCGCACAAACGGTTGCCATTGACGAAGAACCATTGGATTCCAGGATATCACTTACTACACGTACGGTATACGGGTAATCTGAACCCGGCATCATAATCCGGAGTGAGCGCATGGCAAGATTTCCATGACCCACTTCGCGGCGACCGGTTCCCCGCATCATCTTCACCTCACCTGTAGAAAATGGCGGAAAATTATAGTGCAAAATGAATTTAGAATATTCAGAGCTGGCAGCGCTTTCAACCAGTAGTTCATCTAAAGGAGTACCGAGGGTAACCGTTGTAAGCGATTGAGTTTCACCTCTTGTAAATAGCGCGGAGCCGTGAGGCGTAGGCAGTATATCCGTTTCCATGCTCAGCGGACGGATTTCATCCAGCTTACGGCCATCCAGGCGAATCTGATCATCGAGGATCATGTTGCGAACCACTTCCCATTTCAGGTCCTCAAAATATTTTTTTACCAGCTTGATGTCTTCAGAAGCGGCTTCTTCACCCAGGCTCTCCACCAATTCGGTTTTGATGGCGTCATAGCCTTCAGAGCGGGCCGATTTAGCCAGTCCCGATTTTGAAATTTCATATACTTTCTGGCGGTAGGCTTCCACTTTTTCTTTTAGCTCGGCTTTCTCTTCCGGCTTTTTGTAATCCCGTTTACCGGTAACTCCGGCTTTTTCCCGAAGTTCCTGCTGTGCTTTGATCTGAATACGAATGGCATCATGTGCAATTTCGAGGGCTTTAATCAGATCTTCTTCCTTTGCTTCTTTGGCTTCCCCTTCAACCATCATCAGATTCTTCTCGGTAGCGCCGATCAGAAATTCCATTTCGGCGGTAGCCAATTGGGTGCGGGTGGGATTAATCACAAATTCACCGTCTACTTTCGCTACCCTTACTTCAGAAAGCATTTCTTTAACAGGGATATCGGAAACAGCCAGCGCCGCCGATGCCGCCAGTCCGGCCAATGCATCGGGCATAACTTCGGAATCGCTTGAAATAAGCGTTACAAGTATCTGAACGTCACAAAAATAGTCTTCCGGAAATAAGGGACGTAAGGCCCGGTCGATCAGACGGCTTGTCAACACTTCATAGTCGTTGAGGCGGCCTTCCCGCTTAAAAAACGAGCCGGGAATTCTTCCGGCTGATGCAAATTTTTCAGTATAGTCCACAATCAGGGGGAAAAAGTCCTGCCCTTCTTTAGGATCTTTATTTGCCACAACGGTGGCGAGAATAATACAATTGCCCTGGCGAACGGTAACTGCACCATCAGCCTGTCGGGCAAGCTTACCGGTTTCGATAGTCACCATACGGCCACCACCAATATCAAATGTTACATTAATTGGCTGTGAAAGCATAAATCGTTAAGTTTTAGGTTTCTGATTTGCGGAGGGCGGGATTGTTTGCAAACCGAAGCCGGTTATGAATGAAAGTTCATCAAAAAGAGGCATATATCAAACAACTATTCCCAACCTGTAATGCATAGTTGGGAATAGAAGATATTTTCAGTGAATTGAATTTACTTTCTCAATCCAAGCTTTTCGATCAGTGCGCGGTATCCCTGCAGATTGGTCTTGCTCAGATAAGCCAGCAGGCGTTTGCGCTGACCAACCAGTTTCATCAGCCCTCTGTGAGTAGCAAAATCATGCTTGTTCTTTTGCAGGTGTTCGGAAATACGGTTAATTCTTTCAGTAATTAAGGCAACCTGACCCTCTATTGAACCGGTATTGGAGGCCGAACCACCAAAC
>JAEZAY010000068.1 GCA_023427575.1 Bacteroidota bacterium
GTGATCATCACCGCCGCGGCTCCTTATATTCCGCCCAAACTGATCGAACAACTCAAAACCGGAGGCCTGATGGTTATTCCCGTTGGGGAAGGCAATAATCAACAAATGCTCCGGCTTACAAAAAAAGCCGATGGCAGTTACGATGAGGAAGTTTTTGAAAACTTTTCTTTTGTACCCATGCTGGAGGGTCGGAACCAGTAAATTTTTCAGGGCCGCCCGGTTTTATTCCTTTACAAAACTTTATTGCTGATTATTCCGGCTACTACCCCTAAATTGCTTTTTACCCATGGATGTACAGATTGAAAATAGCTGGAAGGAAATTTTAAAACCGGAATTCAATAAACCTTATTTTCTGGAAATCGCCACTTTTCTGCGAATGGAAAAAGCAGCGAATAAAATCATCTATCCTCCCGGATCCCTGATTTTTAACGCATTTAATCTTACTCCTTTTTCAGAACTGAAAGTGGTTATATTAGGACAGGATCCTTACCATAATCCCGGTCAGGCTCACGGTTTGTGCTTTTCTGTTCCCAATGGGATTCCTCAGCCTCCCTCGCTGATGAATATTCTGAAAGAATTGCAATCCGATATTGGCCTGAACCCCGCTCAAACGGGAAACCTGACGAAATGGGCTGAACAGGGTGTACTGCTGCTCAACGCTTCACTAACCGTACGACGGAATGAACCCATGAGTCATGCAAAAATCGGCTGGCCGGTTTTCACGGACACGGTTATCCGAAAAATCTCCGATCTTAAAAAGAATGTTGTATTCTTACTCTGGGGAAAATTCGCGCAGGAAAAACAGGGCCTGATCGACGAAACAAAGCACCTGGTTTTGAAAGCGGCCCACCCCTCCCCGCTTTCGGCATTCAACGGCTTTTTCGGTTGCCGGCATTTCTCAAAAACCAATGAATACCTGATGAAGAACGGAATCGATCCAATCGACTGGGCACTTTAGTAACTAATTACCATGATTCAGACATTAAAAAATCTCGGTGGCAGAATTTGGGCTCTATGGGCGGCCATCGCTTTTGTGAGTACCATGCTGATTTTCCTGGTGCCCTTTTTCATTTTCTGTTATTTTCAAAAAGAACCGAAAAAAACCTTCCGGTTTATATCCTATTCGAGGGTATGGATGTGGATCTTCCTGCGAATGATCGGTTGCCCGTTAACGGTATATGGACGCGAAAATTTCGCATCCGGCAAAAATTACATTGTACTATGCAATCATAATTCGCTGATGGATGTTCCGGTTTCCTCACCGGCCATCCCGGGTGGCAACAAAACGATCGCCAAATCGGAGATGGCAAAAATTCCCCTTTTCGGCTATCTATATAAAACCGGTAGCGTGCTGGTAGACCGGAAAAGCGATGCCAGCCGTAAAGACAGCTACCACGAAATGAAACGGGTGTTAAAAATGGGATTACATATGTGCATTTATCCTGAAGGAACCCGCAACAAAACCGGCCAACCTTTGAAATCTTTCCATAATGGTGGTTTTCGCCTGGCTGCCGAAACCCGTACAGCCATTATTCCGGCCATCATCTTTAATACGAAAAAAGTGTTGCCGGCAGACAAAGCCTTTTATGTAGAGCCGCATCCCCTGAGCATTCATTTTCTGCCACCGGTATTGCCAGATCCGGAGGAATCGGTGGAAGACCTGAAGAATAAGGTATTTAAGCTGATGAAGGATTTTTACGAAAACAATCAGCCGGGCAGTTAGAAGATGAAAAGAACAGGAATTAGAAACCGCCTCCGAACTGACGGGTCCGGTTTATCCGCAAATCCCGCAGCAGTCCGGATTTTGGATTAATGGTGATATTAAAAGAACGCCAGATGCCCACCGGGGTAACGTTGATGGACAACTGCCAGCAATGCATTTCGCGTGACAGGAACATGGAAAGTGATTGAATGGAAGAATTTCTGAAATCATAAAAAGTGTTCATTCCCACTTTCCATTTCGGCGACAAATTAAAATCGCCGTTTACGCTAAGGCTGGAATTGACATTGGTTTCAAACCCTGAATAGTCTCTTTTAATGGTTCGGTAGAAACTCAGCGAATACGAAAGGTTTACGCTCCAGGGAATATTAAAATCGGCGAATTCCGCGGGATTGCGACGGATATATTCCAATTGCGCCATTTGATCTTCCATGGTCATTGGAGGCAGGTTTGGATCCTCTTCCACCGGCTCATCGGTCTTTTCCTTTTCCTTGCTTCGGAACGATGTGGAAATCGCAATATTACCACTGGTGATCCGGCCCGGCTTGAATGATCCCCCCTGCCAGGTGAACTGGTTCAGTCTTTGCCCAAACTCATCTACCTGGTATGGATCCAGTGAGGCGCCGGCAGTGATGTTTATTTTTTCAAACAGCGTACTTCTGAAGTACATATTCAGATTTGACAACTGGAAGGAATCGGCCAGAAAATTATAGCCCCCATTCACTCCGAACCCGTCGATGATCCTCACTTTCTTAATACCCCCATCGGTGGTATCTTTTTTCGAACGTATTTTCATCTCCACATTATTGTCGATGCCAAACCCGATTCCTCCAAAGCGGCCCGGCGAGAAAGGTCCAAAAATGCTTCCGTCGTAATAGGAAAACAAGCCGGAGGAACCGTTCTTATTGATTGTATCGAGGCGGTAATGATCTTTCGAAGAAATATCCGGACGATAGCTCATCGAAACCGTTGGCCGGATTACATGGCGGATAGCCCTGACCGCACTGTTCTTTCCAAATTTATCAAGGGTACCGAAAATGGCGGTGCTCATCGACAGGCTGAAAGAAACGTCTCTGGAAGCATAAAAACCTTTTTCGATGGTAGAATCAATTTTTTGCAATCCTGAGTTCCAGCTCCGGGTTAAACGTTGTGAATACCATTTTTCCTGGAAGTTGATTCCGGGCGAAATTTGCAAAGGCCCCAGTGATGGCAGGGAAAGCTGGATCGGAATATTGTGCTGTGCGCCCCACTGAACGGTATCCAGTAATTTACGCAAACTGAATGCAGAATCGTAAAAAGTGATTTTATTAACCAGATTGGAATTTAATCCGATCCCCAGTTTTTGATACCATTTTGAAGCGCCGGCAAATTCTTTTGGCTGAAAGGGATAAATGGTATTTGCGGTGAACGCGATATTTGGAAGGTTCAGGTTTACCTCGCGGGTATTATTGTTCTGGCTATGATTGGCGCTGGCTGTCAGGTTGGCTCCATCCCAGGTTTTGGAATAGGTGATGGATGAATTCATCTGGTTCGTAAAATTCCGAACCGGATTGTCGAGCACCAATTGATTAAAACGGGTTGAACCGGCATTCACATTGGCTGAAAAAGTTTGTCCGGGCCGGGCCTTGCTATCCACCGTATGGCTCCAGGTTATATTGAAAGTTTTGGAACTGCTGTACTCTTCTTTTGGATCCGGACTTAGAAACCGCGAACGCTGTATGGTAAGATTTAAACCGCCGCTATAACGGTAACGCACCCGGTATGTTGGTGAAAGATACAGGGCCCAGCCACCATATGAATAGATATCGCCGGCCACCCGCACATCAAAGTAGTCGTTCAGTACTTTATAATAACCCAAATTTTGCAGTCCCAGCCCAAACTGTTCACTGGTGGCAAATCGCGGCGCGATCAATCCCGAATGACGGCCCTGCGAGATTGGAAAAAAGCCGAAGGGCAGGTACACCGGCACCGGCACACCCTCAAATTCGGGATGGATTGGACCGGAAACCGCCAGCTTCTGGTTGATCAGCTTCAGTTTATTCGTGCGGAAGGCAAAATGCGGCACATCCAGATTACAGGTTGTAAACTGACCCCGGTAGGCGAAAAATTCGCTGACGGAAATCTTTTTTACTTTTTCACCCTGAATGAAAATTTCGCCTTGCTGCGTTATCGTATTTTGCGTAATCCCTTTTCCCGTTTCAAAATTGTAGCGGATAACATCGGATTCCATATTGCTTTCTCCCTGGATCATTTTTGGTCTTCCAATAATGTTTCCAAGCGAGTCTTTGCGGTAAGCGGCAACCATCAGCCGGCTCTCCTGATCAATTTCAATACTGTCCGCCGAAAGGTCCATATCGGCCTGCTTTACGGTTGCATTGCTGTACAGAATAATTTTTTTTGTGTTCACGTCTAACACCATTGAATCCGTTGCATTGTAAGTTATGGCGCTGGTGATGGAATCTTTGGAAAGCCTGATTCCCAGTGTATCGGTTTTGGTAATCAGCGAATCAGACTGAACCGGAATGGTATCGGATGAAGCAGGAATGGTATCCTGAAATAGTGCTGAAGTTAAGGCTTTGTCAAATTTTGTTTCAAATGTATAATTAGCGGAGGCAGATACCGTTAAAAGAAGGATAATTGTTAAAAACCACGCAGAACTATATTTTAAACTATTTTTGCGTCCGTCATTCATAAGCTAGGTAGTGCGACAAAAGTATATTATTAATACATTAAAATAATGTGAAGATTGTTGCCCATTTAAATGTTCTTACACAATGATGAATAAAGGTATACTTTCTCTTTGTCTGATTTTCGTATCCGTTGTCTTGTTTTCCTTTAACACCGGGCCTGAATCTGTAACACAAACCAGGCCACTAAGAACGATTATTCTCGATGCCGGTCATGGTGGTCAGGATGTTGGTGCAAGAGGAGCTTATTCATTTGAAAAAGACATCTGCCTGGATATTACCTTAAAGCTTGGAAAAAAACTGGAAGCGGAATTTCCGGATCTTAAAGTTTTATATACCCGTACCACCGATGTATATCCAGCAATCAAGGCCCGGGCGGATTTTGCCAATGCCAATAAAGGAGATCTCTTTGTTTCCATTCACGTGAACGCGGCTCCAAAAATCCGAAACAGCAAATTTCTGGGTTATAGAACAGAAACCTATTATACCGGCAAGGGTAAGAACCGGAAGAAACGCACCCGTAAAGTTCCCCGCTACAGTGTTACCTATTCTCCCAATCCATCCAGGGGAACCGAAACCTATATCTGGGCTGCCGACAGAACCGATGAAAAAGAAAAATTTGTAGGCACTGATGTTGTAGCGGAAGAAATTTTCGATTCCACAGAATATGTACCCGATGTAAACGATCCGGAATTTAAGGCGAAAGCACTGCTCTGGACAAAACGCTATTTCGATAAAAGTTATCTTCTGGCTTCGCTCGTGGAAGAAGAGTTTGTAAAAGGCGGAAGGCCGAGCCGGGGCGTAAAACAAAGAAACGAAAAAGGAATTTGGGTTTTGCAGGCTACTTCCATGCCGAGCATTCTGGTGGAAACCGGATTTATCTCTCACAAACCCGATGAAGACTACCTGAATAGTGCGGCGGGTCAGGACGAAATTGCCGAAAATGTCCTCAGTGCCATCCGGCGCTATGCGCAGGCTACCGGTGGTAAATAGAAAAGTTGCCGGGCGCTTGTCTCAATTAAATTTTCATGCATCAATTGGCTGGCTGATCTTTGCTGTTGTGAAGTATTGAACAGAAGGTTTTGTTCTGTTCAGCTTTCAGGTTCGGGTAATGAAGAACTTTGCCGCGGCGGATTTTCTCCCCGGTACGATATTTTATAATACTTTTAGTTTTCATTGCCGGACTACATCTTAAAATAAAAGCTTCATGAAAATTTCGAACGAAACAAAGGTCGGTGCTTTAACTGCGATCGCAATTGTTGTACTGATACTGGGTTTTAATTATCTGAAAGGAAGAAATATAACTGATACCAGCGACAAACTTTATGCGGTATTTCCATCGGTAAAAGGACTGGTGGTATCAAACGCCGTTTACATTAACGGATTGCAGGTTGGTAAAGTTTCGGCCATGCGTGAAAAAGATCAGAATCTCTCCGGTATTATTGTAACGATCGATCTGAATAAACAAATCAATATTCCCAGCAATTCGGTTGCTTCTATTAACAGTGAGTTGTTAAGCAGTACGGCCATGGATATTGTACTGGGAGATTCGAAAGAATTTGCAAAAGACGGCGACACTCTTCGTACGATTCAAAACATCAGTGTGATGGGTGAACTCAGCAAAAGCATCAATCCCGCGATCGACAATGTGAACAAGGCATTGATCTCGGTTGATGAGCTGGTGCGCAAGATGAGTGAAGTGGTAGATCCCGCAACCCAAACCAATGTGCAGAACATGATTGCGAATCTGGCTGCATCGAGCCGCTCCCTGGAGCGATTGATCAATGCGCAAAATGGCGTTCTTACCCGATCACTGAACAATGTGGAATCAATCACCGGAAATCTTGCGGGCAGCAACCAGAAAATTTCAAATACCCTCGACAATCTGGAAAAAACCTCGGCTCATATCGCTGAAGCCGACATTGAAGGAACCCTGCAGTCGATGCAAAAAACAATGGCAAGACTGGAATCCACGATTGAAAAAATCAGCAGTAAAGAAGGCACTGTGGGCATGTTGTTAAATGATCGCCAATTGTACGATGAGATCCGGATGACAAACCGCAGTTTGACTACCTTGCTCGACGATGTGCGGGTGAATCCGAAACGGTATGTAAGCATTTCGGTATTTGGTAAAAAAGCAAAGGCAGAACCCATCATGGCCCCTCTCTACGATACCGTTTATATCCGATAACCGGACATAATAACAAATGAAAATTTTCTTCCTATTCGCTTTATCTTTTATCGGCCTGTCCTATCCTGTTTTTTCGCAGCAGCCGGCAGCGACCGACACGCTCAAACTAGTACAGATTTTAAACGCCGACCGGTATGGATTTAAAAAGCTCGATTCAGTCAATGAGCATCAGACCATGGCCGGTAATGTTCGTCTGAAACAGGAGAATACCCTGTTTTATGCCGACAGTGCGATCTTTAATAAGCATACCCGGTATGTGGAAGCCTTCGGCAATATTCATATCAACGATAACGACAGTGTTCATACCTATTCGCAATATCTACTTTATCATGTAGACACCAAGATCGCCATTCTTAAGAAGAAGGTCCGGCTTACCGATAATCAAAGCAATTTATTTACGGAGGAACTGGAATATGATCTGAACCAGAAGGTCGGGATCTACCGGAATGGCGGGCGTGTGGAGAATAAAAGTTCAATCCTGACCAGTAAGGAGGCAACTTACTATGCGGATCTGAAAGATGTTTATTTCAAGAAAGATGTTGTTTTAAAAGACCCTCAGTACAACCTTCGTTCAGACTCGCTGTTATACAATACGGAAACCGAAGTCGCCACCTTCATCTCAAGAACGGTGATCGAAGATTCGGCACGGAAAATTATAACCCGCGACGGTTTTTACGACCTTAAAAATAAAAATGCTTTTTTCGGGCAAAGGCCAACTATTCAGGATGGAGCGGTTACCATTATCGCGAACGAAGTGGAAACCGATGACGTAACGGGCATCAGTAAACTAAGAGGGAATGCCGTTTTTAAAGACAGCGCGCAGGGCATTGCCGTTCTGGCTAATGCGATGGAATCGAATAAAGAGGCAGGCACCTTACTGGCAACGGTAAATCCGCTGATGATCTTAAAACAGGAGAACGATTCCATTTTTGTACGAGCTGATACGCTCTATTCGGGGCGGCTTACAGATCTATACAAAAAAGATTCCCTTCATACCGATTCCCTGGCGACCCGTGATACAATGCGAAACGCCCTGGCACTTAGCAGCAGCAGTGATAAGGACAGCGCCAACCGCTATTTCCAGGCTTACCGGAATGTTCGGATCTTCTCCGATTCATTGCAGGCCGTTTCAGACAGCTTATTCTATTCAGGCAAGGATTCGATTTTTCAGCTTTTTCAAAACCCGGTGGTTTGGTCGGGCGATAACCAGGTAACAGGAGATACCATCTACCTGTATACGAAAAACAAAAAGGCCGACAGGCTCTTTGTATTTGAAAACGGATTGCTTGTGAATAAAACCGGCCCGGAATTGTACAATCAGATCCGGGGGAACCGGTTGAACGGATATTTTACCGATGGAAATATCGATTATCTCCGGGCCCGCGGCAATGCGGAAAGCATCTATTATGTAAAAGATGATGACAGTGCCCTGATTGGCGTAAATAAAGCCACCGGTGATGTAATTGATCTTCGCTTCCGCGATAAGGCTCTGCACAAAGTTGTTTTTATTAATGAAGTGCAGGGTACTATGTATCCATTCAGCCAGATGTCGGACACCGATAAGATTTTGCGGAACTTCAAATGGCATGAAGCCCGCCGGCCCCGGTCAAAATTTGAGTTGTTTGAAAACTAATTCTCAAATTGCTGTTAAATCAGCACCGGCAAAAAAACAGATTTCATTTTCACCGTTCTTATGAATAAATACATGGTATGAAAAAGATCATTTTGTCACTTTGTATTCTATGCTGCCTGTTCAGTGCCTCCGCGCTGGCACAGGATTATCGGTTTGCAATGGGCGTTCGTTTAAGCAACTCCACGCCCACCCTCAGCAATTCAGTAACCGGAAAATACTTTGTTACCAATCAAACCGCGGTGGAAGGCATTCTTTCCTTCGGAAGCCGTTTTGGTTTTGGAGGTCTGCTGGAAATTCACAAGCCACTGAATGTTCAGGGCTTTAACTGGTTTTATGGGGCCGGCGTTTATTTGGGGTTTGAAGACAAAAACAGCTATCTCGGACCAACGGGGGCTCTGGGGCTGGACTATAAATTCAGAGATGTTCCCATTAACCTATCCATTGACTGGAAACCCGAACTGGATATAATTCCGGAAATAAACTTCGTTCCCGATGCTTTCGCGCTTTCGGTACGATTCACCTTTAAATAAGCTACTTTATCGTCTTTTTGTTTTCTCATTATTGACCTATTAGAGTCAATTTGCGTTATTCTGCACCCAATTTGCGGGAAAAAAAAGATTTTTGCGGTTTTATGCAGGAACTTCTATAATTTGGACTTCTCTAACGCCCTGACGAATGCTTAAAAGAGAAAGACAAGCCTACATTCTCCACCAGGTGAATGTTCATAACAAGGTACTGTCGTCCACTTTATGCCAGCAAATTGATGTATCGGAAGATACCATCCGCAGAGATCTGCAGGACCTTGCAGAATCGGGCAAACTCATCAAAGTTCATGGAGGCGCGTTATCGCACGCGTTCAGCCACAATTACCCCATGCTGGTGGATGTTTATTCCCATCCACAAAAAAAAGCCATTGCAAAAAAGGCGGTACCACTGATTAAAGACGGAATGTTTGTTCTGACCTCCGGCGGAACCACCATCATAGAACTTGCCCGTCATTTGCCGCCCGGGCTAAAGGCGACCTTTATCTCCGGAAGTTTGCCGGCCACGCTGGAATACAGCAATCATCCGAATATAGATGTGATCCAGATCGGTGACAAGGTGTCGAAAAATTCACGGATCACCGTAGGCGGTGAAGCCATTTTCCGGATCCGGCAGTTAAGAGCCGATCTCTGTATCCTTGGGATCAATGCCATCGATATTGAACACGGCATTACAGATAACGACTGGGACGTGGTGCAGGTGAAGAAAGCCATGATCGAATCATCCAAAAAAGTTATCTGTCTTACGATCGCAGAAAAGATTAATTCAGTGCAACCCATATAAATTTGTGGCCTTGAAAAAATTGATATAATGATCACGTAATTGTCGCCGGATGATCCCGCTCTGGATCC
>JAEZAY010000070.1 GCA_023427575.1 Bacteroidota bacterium
GGTAATTGGCCAGGTACATCAGCGCTGTAAAAACGATCAGCATGGCTCCCACATTTACCGCCAGTTTCAAACCGTCGGTGGTTCCCAGGGAAAGCGCATCGAGGAAATTGTCGCCTATCTTTTCACGGGGCACCTTCAGTTCCCGCATGATCTCCTGCGTTTGAGGATAGAGAATTTTAGAGACCACGATGGCCGCGGGGGCGCTCATTAAGGACTGGCTCAGCATATGGACCGCAAAGTATTGCTGCTGAGCCGGGTCATCGCCGCCCAGAAATCCCACGTAGGCGGCCAAAACACTTCCAGCCGTGTTTGCCATGCCGCCAACCATGATCAGCAGCATTTCAGACCGGGTCATCCGGTCGAGGAATGGCCGGATCATCAGGGGCGCCTCGGTTTGTCCCAAAAACATATTGGCAGCGGTTGAAACACTTTCCGGCCCTGAAACCCCGATTTTTTTCAACAACCAGGCGAACACAAAAACGATCTTCTGTAAAATGCCCAGATAATAGAGCATGGCCGAAATGGCCGAAAAAAATATGATATTGGGAAGAACCTGAACAGCAAATACATAGGCCCAGGAACCTCCCGGATTGGCGAGATTTCCAAAAAGGAATTCGGTTCCCTTATGTCCGATGTTTATCAATTCCACAAACTGGCGTGAAATCCATCCAAATACAATTTTTACCACATTCACCCGAAGTACGCCCAATGCAAACATCACCTGCGCGAAAATTCCAATAAGTACCAGCTTCCAATTGATTGCCCTGCGATTGTTGCTCAGTAGAAAACAAACAAGAATCAGAAAGAACATGCCCAGCAGTCCACGCAGAATGTTTTCCAGTACAGGCGTCATTGAGGAGATTTAATTGAAAATCGAGCGGCAAGATAGGAAAAAACCATCGTGTCGGATTTTGCAAGATGAAGATTCCGCGCGAATAAATTCGGTTTTCAGCGCTTTTAAGGAAAGGATTGTAGCGCGGATACTGTTTTACATGTATGAAACCGGAACTTTGCTTCATCGTAATTGGTAAACAGTAAAATGGATGTAATGGGCGAAGACAAAAACCAGCTATTAAAGCGAATTCCACTGGTACGAGAAAGCCGGTTCGGGATTGAATTGGAAATCCCTGATCCGGACGCCCTGAAAAATTATTATCTCGAAGAAAAGCGGCTTGGAAGGGATCTGCCTTTTCCTTTCTGGTCGAAGGTTTGGCCGGCCGCACTGGGTTTATGCCGGTATCTGGAAGAAAATCCCAAGCTGGTGGAAAACAAAAGGCTGCTGGAACTGGGAGCGGGGTTGGGACTGCCTTCTTTTTTATGTTCGAAAATCGCTGCATTTGCTATTGCCTCCGATTACAATGAAGATGCGGTTGGTCTGATCGCTCATAATATTCGCCGGAATCAGATCCGGAACCTGGAAGCCATCCATATCGACTGGAATAAGATTCCCGAAGATCTTGTTTTTGATATTGTTCTGATGAGTGATGTGAATTATGCCCCGGCCGATTTTGGTCCTTTGCTAAAAACGATTCAGACCCTGATCCGAAATAAAACGAAGATTATTCTCAGCAGTCCGCAACGCCTGGCCGGGCGCGATTTTGTAAAAAAACTCGGTCCTGATTTCCGGGATTCAGCCCATTACGAACTGGAAGGGCAGGAGATACGTGTATATGTTAGTTGAATAACCGGTACAATCAGGGCGCTGTAATTCCTTTTTGCCTTAAATGGTTGGCCCGAAGTTTTTTCCGTTAAAGGGTAGGTATTAATGCCTGAAAGGCAAAAAAAAGCTGTCCCTTTTACGGACAGCCCTCTCTTTAATCTTTAGGATCAAGCCTGTTTATTTGTGTGCATCGATCTTTTTTACAAAATTCGATTTAGGTTGTGCTCCTACCAGCTTGTCAACCACTTTTCCGTCTTTAATAAACAGGATTGCCGGAATGGATGTAATCCCATAATTGATCGACAACTGCGGGTTATGATCCACATTCACTTTTCCAATATTAACAGTACCGGAATATTCCACCGCCAATTCTTCTATAACCGGACCGATCGCGCGGCAGGGCCCACACCATTCAGCCCAAAAATCAATGACAGTCAGTTTATCTGATGACAAAACCTTCTCCTGGAAATTTGCATCTGTAAGTTCTAAAGCCATAAATATTAATTTAAGTATTGTATACGTATCGAGGCTGCAAATTTACAACCATTTTAGATCGACTGTTGAAATGGCATTCCACCAAATTCCTGTAGCCTTGTTAAATCCGGATGTTTCAGATCGTTTTGCTTAAAAACCGACCATTAAACCGTTACCACCTGCACTTCCAGGTTGGTGTTTCCATAAAGCCATCCGGCCATTTCATCATTCATCTCAAATCCCGTATCCATTGTATACATGCAGAGCTTCGAGCGGGTTTTCGGATCCGTAATATTGAATTTTAGTCCATGGCGGCCCGGAAATGACTGCAAATTCTTTGCGAAAAAATTAACCATTTCTGTTGTAATATGCCGTGCCTCTATGTCAATTACCAGTTGTTTCGTCAGGTGTTGCTTGATGCTTTCCAGCAAAATGATCTTTTCCGGCCTGAACTCAAACTGCTCAGTGTTAAATCGCGACCGGAATGCCCCGGTAATAAAAATGTTTTTTCCTTTCTCGAGGTAAACCGAAAACCGCATATAGTCGTCGCCCCATAGCATAAATTCCGATTTTCCGGAATAATCCTCAATTGTTAATGCCCCAAACTGACGGCCTTTTTTGGTAACCCGGTGTTGGGCGTCTACCACCAGACCGGCCAGCCGGAAGGTGCGGCCCGGATTTGCCTGCAAACCAATCGCATCTTTAATTTCATTAAAGTCGGCCAAAGGGGTAATTCCATAATACAACATTTCAAACCTGAAATGATCCAGCGGGTGACCGCTCATAAACATACCCGTCACTTCTTTTTCAAAATCAAGTTTTTCCGTCAGCGACCAGGGTTCACAATTTGGAATTTTTGGAGGCACAATATCCGGCATTTCCAAAGCTCCAAACAAGGTATTCGCCGTTCCGGTAGAATTCATCTGGTACTGATTTCCGAACCGGATTATCTTTTCCAGGCCGCTGATGGTTTCTCCCGGGGGAATATGGAAATACTGGGCCCGGTGTAGTTCAGGAAAACAATCGAAGGCCCCGGCATAACACAAGCTTTCCAGGGTTTTTTTATTAACCGTACGCAGGTTGCTGCGTTTCACCAAATCAAATATGGAGCTGAAAGGCCCGTTCTTTGTTCTTTCTTCAATAATGCTCTCCACCGCAGCTTCGCCCACTCCTTTTAAGCCGCCCAATCCAAAACGAATTTCTCCCCGGCTATTCACCGCAAAACCTTTTTTCGATTCATTGATATCCGGTCCCAAAACCATTCTTCCCATCCGTTTACATTCTTCCATGAAGAAGGTGATTTTTTCAATGCTGCCGGCATTGTTCAATACGGCAGCCTTGTACTCGGCCGGATAATGGGCTTTAAGGTAGGCAGTCTGATACGCCACAAATGCATAACAGGTAGAATGCGATTTATTAAACGCATACTGGGCAAATGCTTCCCAGTCGAGCCAGATTTTTTCCAGTTTATCAGCAGGGTGCCCTTTTTCGGTGGCGCCTTTAATAAACTGGGCTTTCATTTTATAAAGAACCGCCTTCTGTTTTTTACCCATGGCCTTCCTTAGTACATCGGCATCGCCTTTACTAAATCCGGCCAGCTTTTGAGCAAGCAGCATCACCTGTTCCTGGTAAACAGTGATCCCATAGGTGTCTTTTAATTGTTCCTCCATTTCCGGAACATCATAACTGATCAGTTCGCGCCCGTGTTTGCGGTCGATATAGTTTGGAATATAGGCGATCGGACCTGGACGGTACAACGCATTCATGGCAATCAGATCGTTGAAAGCATCCGGTTTCAGATCGCGCAGATACTTTTGCATCCCCGGGCTTTCAAACTGGAATGTTCCGATCGTATCGCCTTTCTGATAGAGCTCAAAAGTTTTCTGATCATCGAGGGGAAGCGAATCGATATCGATTTCGACGCCATGATTCTGGCGGATCAGCTCCAATGCGTTTTTAAGGATACTCAGGGTTTTTATCCCGAGGAAGTCCATTTTGATTACGCCCGCATCTTCAATAATACTTCCCTCAATCTGGGTGATCCAAAGTTCAGATTCCTTTGAAGTACAAACCGGAATCAGCTCACTCAGGTCGCGGGGCGCGATAATGATGCCTGCCGCGTGAATGCCGGTATTTCGAACCGAACCTTCCAGTTTTTCGGCCTGCTGCAGCACTTCACTGTCGAGATTATTTCCCCGGTAAAGATCCCGGAGCTTTTTTATCATCTCCATATCATCCGGTCCGATTCCCTCCTTTTCTTCCAGCGATTTTTCGCCTTCTTTTGCTGTGAGCGGAGCATGCAGTACCCGGCGCAATTCGATTCCCGGTCTTTCAGGAACCAGCTTGGCAAGGCCATTGGCTTCCGGCAGCGGAAGGTCCAGAACCCGCGCTACGTCTTTGATGCTCGACCGGGCCGCCATGGTACCATAGGTGATGATCTGGGCTACCTGGTTTTTCCCGTATTTGTTAACCACATAATCGATGACTTTCTGCCGGCCTTCATCATCAAAATCAGTATCGATATCCGGCATCGATTTACGATCGGGGTTTAAAAAACGTTCGAAAAGCAAATTGTATTTGATCGGATCAATATTGGTGATGCCCGTACAATAAGCTACTACGCTCCCCGCCGCAGATCCACGTCCCGGACCAACGAATACTCCAAGCTGACGACCCGCTTTTATGAAATCACTTACAATCAAAAAGTACCCGGCAAACCCCATTGTTTTAATCGTAAACAATTCGAAGTCGATCCTTTCCTGGATTTCGGGGCTGATTTCATTATACCGATCCCTGGCCCCTTCATAGGTAATATGCCGTAAATATTCCCATTGATTCAGGTTATTATCGTCATGCACCTGAAATTCTTTAGGTATCGGAAAGGCGGGCAGGAGAATATCTTTTTTGAGATTAAGAACATCCACCCGGTCTACGATCATATTGGTATTGTCGATCGATTCGGGAATGTCCTTAAACAATTCGATCATTTCGTTCCTGGTCTTAAAGTAGAACTGATCGTTGGGAAATTTGAAGCGGCGGTCTTTCAGATGCACATCATCATTCACAAAATCATCGTAACCGGGAGTGCTTTTCTTTTCACCCGTATTTATACATAACAGAATATCGTGGGCATTGTAATCATCCTGGTCGGTATAATGGCTATCGTTGGTGGCAATTACCGGCACCTGGTACTTCCTGGAAAACTTCAGCAGGGTGTTGTTGATAAGTTCCTGTTCTTTAATATTATGCCGCTGGATTTCGATGAAATAATCTTCACCGAATATATCGAGCCACCATTTGAATTCCTGTTCTGCTTTTTCTTCGCCATCGTGTAAAATAGTTTGCGGTACATAAGCGCCAATACAGCAGGTGGTTGCAATTAAACCCTCATGATAGCGTTCGATCAGTTGTTTATCAATACGGGGGTACTTGCTATACAGCCCTTCGATGTATCCCAGTGAAGTCAGTTTAATCAGGTTTTGATAACCGATGGCGTTTTTTGCGAGCAGTACCTGGTGATAGCGTTCATCCTTCTGTTCTTTGGTGAAGGTCTTCCGGGTTCTGTCTTCCACTACATAAAACTCGCAGCCTACGATGGGTTTTACCTTTAAGCTGCCATCTTCATTTTTATGCTTATGGGCTTCCGATACAAATTCAAAGGCGCCAAACATATTGCCGTGATCGGTGATGGCGATTGCCGGCATCCCGTCATTAATGGCTTTTTTATATAAGCTCTGGATGGAAGCGGCTCCGTCCAGTAGTGAAAACTGCGTGTGTACGTGCAGGTGAGAGAAATCGGGCATAGTTCCTTCTTTGTTTAACAGCCAGGGTTCCGGCCGCCCGAAAATTTACCAAAATTCCGCGTCCTCCATGGCTGCCTGCAAATTTCCTTTTTGAAATGCTAAAATCCGCTTAATATTATCCACCGACTTTTTGGCAATGATTTTGTTACATTTGCACCTGAAAATATAACCTCGTGAGAAATATATCCGTATTAGTCGGCTCCCTGGTGATTTTCGCAAGTTGTACCACGATGAAAGGAACACCTGTGAAAAGCGAATCCTTGCCAGTGGCAAAATCCGGTTCCCCCCGCTTTATTGAAGATATCCGGATCAATCCGGCCGGCAGTTCTACCACGGTGGAAAATCCTTCGTTTACCCTGAAGCGTAATGCCATCGCTAAAAATACCGGAACCTCCAGCATCGAAGGGTTGAATGCACTTCAGTTTAAATATGGAATTCTGATTAATAGTCCGGTTGAATCACTTTCCAATGAAAAGCTTCTTTTGTTTCTTGAAGATTGGTATGGAACGCCATACCGCTACGGAGGCAGTTCCAAAACGGGGATCGATTGCTCTGCTTTTACAAATTTTCTGATGACCGATGTTTATGGGGTTCAGATACCCAGAACTTCCCGGGACCAGTTCCAGGTTTGTAAACAGATTGACAGGGAAGAGTTGCGCGAAGGCGATCTTGTATTTTTCAAGAACCGCGGCCGCATTTCACATGTAGGGGTTTACCTTGGCAACAATAAGTTTGCGCATGCATCCACATCCAGCGGGGTTATGATCAGCGATCTGGCTGAAAATTATTTTTCCCGGCGTTATGCGGGATCCGGCAGAGTGCTTTAAAAATTTAAACCTTCTTTATTATTGGAACCGTTTTGCATTTCTGCTGAGCAGCCTTGCCATGCCGAAAAGCAAGAACTGTAATACTTACAGTCCAATCTTGTTACGAATGGTTCCTAGTACCGGCTTTACATCGGGAGAAAGGTTCAGCAGTATTGCGCCCCCGCCATAGATTATAAAAAACACCACCGACCTTACTACGATCCAGAGCAAACCCTGAAACTGGCCAAACAAAAAGTAACAAATCAAAAAGGATCCCAGGCCAAGCAATAAAGTATAAAGTGTTTTAATGGTGAAGGGTTGCATTTTGAATTTCCGGTAAAGAAATACATACCGTATGGCGTTATAGGTAGTAAAGGCGATCAGGTTTGAAATAGCCGGACCAATTGCGCCCAGGCTTTTTGTCAATATGTAATTTAAGGGCAGTGCCATTCCAAGCAGGATCATGCCAGTGAAAAATTCAAATCGCCAGAAGGTGGAAGTGCCGATGATTTGCGCATTCAGCCCGGTTCCCATATCCAGGATCCGCATGATTCCGATAAAGAAAAGAATGGGCAATGCATCCAGGTATTCCTGCTTCATCTGAAATGTAATAACGCCATCGAGAAAGTTTAGATATATGAAAACAAACATTCCTACTGCAAACAATAACTGGTTGATCGAAGACTTATGATAGATCCGGTTGATCTTGCCAAAATCCTTGTCCTTCCAGGCTTTTGATAAGGGCGCGATCGAAGCGGAAATTACTCCCCGCTGTGGCGCCTGAACCAGGCTTGCGATATTTTGAGCCAGCGAATAGATCCCGGCAAAAGCCAGTCCGTTGGGCATTACCGCGGCGATAACCAGGGTATCAAAAACATTTGCAATATTATAGATCAGCGACCCACTCCATACAAAGCCTGCCAGAGTAACAATTTTTTTCCAGAACTTTTTTGTAAGCCGGCTGATGGAAAACCGAAGGAAGATTTTTTTGGTATACAGCAGGTATCCTAAAAGAATGAGGGCTATAAAAAGATAGGTGAAAGAATAGATATAGATGAAGTTGTCGAAATTGGTGATAACGCCGGCAAAGAATAGAACGATCAAAATGGTTGTAAAGATCCGGAACTGGACTTCTTTTAAAAAATTGGTGAGAACTGATTTACGCAATTGCCAGGCATATGCTTCCAGAATGCTGTACACGGTTAATCCGAAACCAAAGGGGAAAAGCCAGTAATAATATTTGATAAGATCCGGTGCATTGGTAACATATTTCCGGATAACAAAATCTTTCAGTAGAATCCCGGCCAGTGTTACCATCAGAAAACCAATGGTGGAGATAAGCAGCGCCAGCGTGATCATATCATTCCGCTTCGGGGGCAGATTATCGTTATAATATGGGTAGAACTTATAAATATAAGATTGCATACCCAGCGTGGCAAAGGAAAACATCAGGTTGGCAATTGCCACGAAGGTTTGCGTAAGTCCGTATTGAGCCGTGGTAAAACTGCCTTCTCTCGTAAACAGGTAGGTGTTTACGAAGCCCAGCGCGAAACCGAAATATACGATCATCGAGGATATAATACTTTGGCGCCGTATATTACTCATTCCGGTAGTTGGTTAGTGGTCGAAACTTATTCTACCTTTTTTACGGTTATATAATAATTGGGATCGGCTTTAAACTGGCCTGCATCAAAATTTTTGCCTGCCTTTAAAATTTGCCATTCCGTGGTCGGTTTCAGCACTATTTTTCTTCCTGCATCTACTGAAAGCGGCATGTCAAACCCTTTAATGCAATTCGTCCAGCGGTATTGAATGTTCTTTCCATAGATCCGGTATTCCAGTACAGGAATTTTTGTATCGCGAAGGTATTGATCAAAAATTTTGGAAAGATCTTTTCCGGATTCCCGGATGAAATAGTTTTCAAGATCAGCAGATCTGATGGTTTGATGATAAAATGTTTTGTTCAGCCCTTTTAAAATGGACCGGAATTTTTCATCATCGCCGATCACCTGCCGGATGGTATGAATGGTATTGGCGCCTTTCGCGTACATATCGGAGGAGCCTTCCTGCTGCACATTGTAAAATCCGATTATTGGTTTATCGTTTCGGATCCCCTTGCGAAGTCCTATGCAATATTCATTTGCGGCCTTTAATCCGGAAACATGTTCGGTATAGATCACTTCCGAATAAGTAGTGAAACCTTCATGTACCCACATGTCGGCAATATCTTTGGTGGTGATATTATTGGCAAACCATTCGTGGCCGCTTTCATGGATGGTGATATAATCCCAATTCAGACCCCAGCCGGTTCCCGACAGATCACGGCCCAGGTAGCCTTTCATGTATTTGTTGCCGTAAGCAACCGCGCTTTGGTGTTCCATTCCCAGATGTGGCGACTCCACCAGTTTGTATCCATCTTTATAAAAGGGGTAGGGTCCAAACCATTTTTCAAAGCATTTCAGCATTTCATTCACCTCGAGAAAATGTTTTTTTGCGCGATCAATGTTATAGTCCAGTACCCAAAACGAACAATCCAGGTCGCCGTTTTCCCCTTTATATCTTTCATTCCAGGTTCCGTATTTTCCGATATAGGGAATTATATTGTAATTGTTAATCGGGCTTTCTACCGCCCATGTATAGGCGACCATATTGTAAGGAAGCGCCGTTTTGCTGCGAAGGCGTCCGTTGCCGACCGCTACCAGTGTGTCGGGAACAGTTATGGTAAGTGAAGCACTATCGGGTTCATCGCTCTGATGGTCTTTGCAGGGATACCATACACT
>JAEZAY010000085.1 GCA_023427575.1 Bacteroidota bacterium
ACCCAAAGGCTACAGTAAATTACACGGTCAAATGGAGAGCATTTGACAATTATAAAAATACATATTTCAGGTTATGATAATACCTGCGACCTTGGTAGATTCATTGTAACAAAGTGATGCATATACGTAATTTCGCTACGTGGTTCGACTCAATTCCTGCGAGATATCCTACTCATTGACAATCTACAGTATACCAAAGGTCGACAGCAGCGAAGACACATGGTGGTTCGAGATATTTTCAGACGGCATTAAAAATGGTACTTAGTACCAGTCGCTAGGAAGTTGCCGAAGCAAAAGCCTCCAGGACACTTCATGAATAAACTTTTTTGGTGTAACTTTAGATGATGTTTATTTCATATGAAAATGATGAAATCAGGGAATGTTGCTTATTTTTGAGCGATACAAGAGGTTATTCTCGTTTTACCATCGATGAAATAAAAATAATACGATCAATTATTGCAGATTTGAAATCTGCCCCGCAATTATCGGACGCTCCAGTAAAGTATAACTATGATAAAGAGTCGGAAGTAATTGAGATAGACTATGAAGTTATCAAAATTGTTTGCAAGGCTGTCACCACCCTTCTTAAACCAACGGCGGACAAAATACAGAGAATCAAAATTGTGAATATCGTTAATATTGCCTTTGAAGAAAATATAGCGGAAACAGGTAAAATTAATTAGTAGCAAAAATGAATTACGACGCAGAAATTATCTCTCCTCCAAGTGCAACGATCTTGAGAAGAGTTACAGATTTGAATATAGACTTAAAAAAGTTCCGTGAATTTTTAAATCTGTCAGTTGATGACTTTGCAAAACTCGTACATGATCAATTAACGTTTAATAATCAATTGGCTTATAAGTTCTCCAAAATTTTGGGTGGAAGCGAAACCTTTTGGGCAAACAGATATAGAGATTATTTTGATCAACTAGCTGAATCGAATAAGTACATCTATGGGGAATATAAACAGACGTTAGACAGTCTATGTACCTCCCGTGGAATTGAGATTGATAACCTATTGAAAGATTTTCAGTATTCATCACTAGAACACCTCATTCTAGACTATTTTCAAACCCCAGTTATTTTGTATAGCAAAAATCAAAGGTTTGAGCCATCTCCTGTAAAACTTGCCAATTGGCTTAGAGATTGTGAGAAAGAAGGTGAACAACTTATTTACGAGGGTCGAGTTCGTAAATTTTCCAATGAATCTCTCAATGAGCAAATACTCAATATCATTTCATACACTAAAATCAACAACATCTATAATATCCTGGGTAAACTGCGTGCGCCGATTAAATTGACCACCAAAAGCCGAAGCAAACTGACCACCATTTTTGCTGGCGAAGAAAATCAGTTCATGTAGTTTCAGCGTGTTCAAAAAAGGGTTTATTTTTTATTTAAACAGCCACCATTTCTGTGGTGGTTTATTACAAATTTATCAGATAATTTCTGTTTCCGGTTTTCTTCTTTTCCTTAACGATTCCCCTTTTAACTCCAGCCGGTGTGCGTGATGAACAATTCTGTCCAGGATGGCATCAGCAATGGTTTGCTCTCCAATAATTTCATACCATTTGCTTACGGGTACCTGTGAAGTGATTATTAAAGCGCTTTTGCCATGCCGGTCTTCTATTAGTTCCATTAGTGCCGTGCGGCTTTGGGCATCGAGCGGCTGAAGTCCAAAGTCGTCCAGAATCAGCAGATGCTGGCGTTCTATTTTGGAGACTTCTTTCAGATACGATCCATCCGCTTTACTCATTTTTAGCTTGGAAAACAGCTTGGGTACATTGTGGTAGGCAACCCGGTAACCGCGGCTACAGGCGTGGTGGCCCAGCGCAGAAGCAATGTAGCTCTTGCCAATACCTGTACTGCCGGTAATCAGTACCGGTTCTGCTTTGTCGATAAAACTACAATCTGCCAGCCGCATAACCTGGTTGCGATCTATATTACGGTCGCTGTGATAGTAAAGGTTTTCCAGATCCGCTTTGTAGCGGAAGCGGGCATTTTTAACCTTCTGGTCAATGCTGCGGTTTTGCCGGTCATCCCACTCAGCATCTATCAGGTGTGCGATGAGTTCGTCGGCAGTATAAGTGCCCGGAGCATCCGATTCCAGGTTGGTTTTAAATACCCGGTGCATACCGAGTAACTTCATTTTTCTCATGCGTTCAAGTGTTGCTGCATTCATACTTCTTATTTTTGTGGTGATAAAATACTTATTGGTAATAGCCCTCGCCGCGGATATTATCATGGGAGGGCATTTGCAGGTGATCAGTTTCATCCGGCGCGTCATTGAGATCCAGTTCCCGCTCCAGTATGTTTTGTATGGTTTTATAATTGTAGGCCCCATAACCAAGGGCACGTTGGCAGGCCCTGATCAACCGTTCATTACCTACTTTTCTACCAAAGCCTAAGATGCCCATACAGGCTTTGTAAGCCTGCTCGGGATGTTGTTTGCGGTCCAGTACTTTAAGAATATATAGTTTTACGTCCTGGTGGATACTGTCAGCCCATGATGCAAAACGCTCCGGTGTCCACTCACTAACAAAACGATGGGTAGAGGCAAGATGCTCCTTTTCTGTAGTGTATTGGTGGGCACTTTTAACCCGATTGTGCAGGGCAATGCGTTCATAATTGTAGTACACTTCAACCGAGTGGCGGGAGTAAAGTAGCTTTACCTTCTTGCCAATAAAACGATAAGGAACACTGTAGTAATGCTTATCAGGGCCCAGCCCGACATGCCCGTTTTTAGCCACTGTAGCAAAGCATTGCTTTTTTAGTTCGTAACGCAGCGCTGGCAGAGGCATCAGCACAGATTTTTCAATTTCTTCGAACTGCTGGGAGCGACTATAGTTACGGCCTCTTAACATCGCTTCATTATGTTCCTTCAGCGCCTCCTGTATGGCGGCATTCAGTGCCGCAAGGCTATGGTACTGCCTACGGCGCACTTTAACATAAATACGGGAGTACATAATGCGTACGGCATTCTCTACCAAAGCTTTGTCTCGGGGCCGGTAAGACCGGGCGGGAAGAATCGTGGTACCATAATGCTCGGCAAAATCTGCAAAAGTCTCATTAAGTGTGGGCTCATATTTACTGCTTTTGGTAACGGCGCTTTTAAGATTATCCGGGACAATGGCCGCAGGCACGCCCTGATAAAAGTGTAGTGCATTCTCGCAGGCAGCGATAAAATCTTCTTTTTGCTGCGTCATTACAGCCTCTACATAAGTGAACTGGCTGGCGCCCAGTATCGCTACAAATACTTCTACAGGTATTAGTTCTCCGGTGTCAGGATCAATATAGGCAAGCTTATCTCCGGCAAAATCGACATAGAGTTTATCCCCCGCCTTGTGCTCCATGCGCATCACCGGATTAACCTGCGCCGTCCATTGTGCGTAGTAATGCTTGAACTGGCTTACGCCATAACCATCGGGATGCTCCTTACGATACTGTTCCCATAGCAAATATCTCGTGTTACCCTTTTGCTTTAATGCTTTTTCAACAGCAGGGAACCGGTTAAATAAGGTCTGAAGCTTTGTGTTTACCGGAGGTTCTTCCTGCTTTACAAACAGGTCTTCCAGATCTTTATCACTGAGTTCATTGACCTCTTCGAAGCGCAGCCCGGCTTTATCAAACTCTTTAATGTATTTTTTTAAGGTATTACGTGCAATGCCGGTTTGTTCGGCAATCTTTAGTTTACTGTAACCTTGTGTGTAAAGGCGAAGTATCTGTCTGATCCTGATCATGCTTATCGGGTTATTAGCCATCCTGTAATAATTTTTGGCAAAATTTATTACAGCATAGCACCTGAAAAAACATGAACTGATTAGCTCCCGCTCAGATGGTCAATTTGATCTGGCGGGCACTGGTCAATTTGGACCGGCCAAGGGTGGTCAACTTAAACCGGCCAGGGGTGGTCAATTTGACCGGCGTTTGCAACCATGGTAGCGGAGGCGGGACTAACCATTCCGACGACCGAAAGCCAGGGGCAAGCCCTGCGTCTGCAGGCAGACCAGCAGAAGGCCAGCTATTACGACAGTACCTGCCGGGCCTATGCCAGCTATT
>JAEZAY010000179.1 GCA_023427575.1 Bacteroidota bacterium
TCGCGATTATGAATAAGAAAATATGGTATCTGTTGATGATTTTGCCCGGAATGGCCATTGCCCAGAACAAGATGAGCCCCGAGCTTTTATTAAGCCTTGGGCGGGTAAGCGGGATGGGAATCTCAAAAGACGGGAAGCAGCTGGTATATTCAGTGGGAGTTCCTGATCTGGAGTCCAATAAAACGAACCGGAAAACATATATGATGCCGGTAGAGGGCGGAACTCCTATGGAAATCACAGATCCGAAAGACCTGCTGGCTGATAAGAATCTGTCACCCGACAAAAAATACCTTCTTTCGCACCGCGAGGTGAAGCTGAAAAAGGTCAGCGGTTCCGATTTCTATCCGGAACTAAAAAAATCGAATGCTTATATCTACGATGATCTCATGTACCGGCATTGGGATACCTGGGAAGATGGATCTTATGATCATGTATTTGTAGCTCCGGTGGATAATCCCGGTGCCGCAAAGGATATTATGGATGGGGAGCCTTATAATACGCCCACAAAACCTTTTGGCGGCGATGAAGATTATATCTGTCATCCAAACGGCAAATCGGTTATTTATGTAACAAAGAAAAAAAGCGGAAAGGAATATGCGGTAAGTACGAACACCGATTTGTATTCGTATGATCTGAAATCCGGTAAAACCGAAAATCTGACCCCTGAAAATCCGGGATATGATTTGCACCCCCTGTTTAGCTCCAAAGGAGTACTGGCCTGGTTGCAGATGAAGAGAGATGGGTATGAATCGGACAAGCAGGATCTGGTTGTTAAGGGCCCGAATGGAACGGTGAATTTAACCGCCGATCGGGATGATATCCATGTGCTGAGTTTTATCTGGAGCAAGGACGGCAATTCAATTTATTTTAATGCTCCAATCAATGGAACCATCCAGCTATTTAATGTAGCCTATTCAGGTTTTTCCGGTTCACCAGTTATTCAACAAATTACCAGCGGCGATTTTGATATCACCGGAATGATTGGCCAGGCGGAGGATAAAATTCTGGTGACCAGAACCGATATAAACCACGCCGCAGAAATTTACAGTGTAAATCCGGAGGGCGGCGCAATGAAGCAGCTTACGCATGTAAACGATGAAATTTACGGGAAGATCGCGCCCTGTAGTACCGAAAGACGTTTTGTGCGAACAACAGATAAAAAGCAGATGCTTGTATGGGTGGTGTACCCGCCAGATTTTGATCCCAATAAAAAATACCCCACCTTATTGTATTGCCAGGGCGGGCCCCAGTCGCCATTAACGCAGTTTTATTCTTTTCGCTGGAACCTGCAATTGATGGCATCACAGGGATACATTGTGGTAGCACCCAACCGGCGCGGCATGCCCGGACATGGAACAAAATGGAATGAACAGATCAGTAAGGATCATGGCGGTCAGGTAATGAAAGATTATCTCAGTGCGATCGATGCGGTGAGCAAAGAAAATTATGTTGATGCCGACAGGCTGGGAGCCGTGGGTGCCAGCTATGGGGGGTATTCAGTGTTTATGCTGGCCGGAATTCATAAAAACCGATTCAAATCCTTTATCGCTCATGATGGAATTTTTGATATGCGAAGCATGTATGGAACAACGGAAGAACTGTTTTTTGTAAACTGGGACTGGGGCGGACCATACTGGGATAAAAAGAATCGGGCAGCCAGGAAGAACTATTCAAAATTTAATCCGGTGAACCTGGTGGAAAAATGGAACACTCCCATACTGATCATCCAGGGCGGAAAAGATTACCGGGTTCCAATAGAACAGGGCTTGCAGGCTTTCCAGGCCGCACAGCTTTTGGGTATAAAGAGTAAGCTATTATATCTACCCGAAGAAAATCACTGGGTATTGGGTGTGCAGAATTCGCTGGTTTGGCAAAAAGAGTTTTTTAAATGGCTCGGAGAAACCCTTCCACCCAAAGAATTTTAGATGATTTGATAATCAGATTCCGGGTTTCAGTAAATATTTTCAGCAAATAAGCCATCAAATTGCGATCAGAGATCACTGTCGCCGTTAACTTCAACTATATGGTTTAAATTCGCGTCTTATCCATTAAAATTATTACCGCTTTATGAGTATGGTTGATTCTTTTGAAAAAATTCCGGTAAAGATTTTTCCAGATTTGAACCAGGGATCATGGTATGCCGCCAATCAGATTGCCGCGCTGATCAGGAAAAAACAGGAGAACGGCCAACCCTGTGTTTTGGGCCTTGCTACCGGTTCAACACCAAAAACTTTGTATGCTGAACTGGTGAGAATGCATCGCACCGAAGGATTGAGTTTTAAGAACGTGATCACTTTTAACCTGGATGAATATTATCCGATAGATAAGGATGCATTGCAAAGCTATAACCGCTTTATGCATTCCCAATTGTTTTCTCATATCGATATTGATCCGGCCAATATTCATATTCCGGATGGAAGCATTGATCGCGATGGAATTAAAGAATATGCCCTTCAGTTTGAACAGAAAATAGACGATGCAGGCGGAATTGATTTGCAGATTCTGGGCATCGGTAATAATGGTCATATCGGCTTCAATGAACCCGGTTCCAGCATCAATTCACGCACGCGCTTAACCGCCCTCGATAATTCAACCCGGATCGCTAACGCGTATGAGTTCGCAAACATTTCGCAGGTACCGCGGCTGGCCATTACCATGGGCATTAGCACCATTCTAAAGGCCAAGTCAATAATATTGCTGGCCTGGGGCCAGGCGAAAGCTCAGGTACTTCAAAAATCAGTGGAAGGTCATTTGACCGAACAGATTCCGGCCTCCCTGCTTCAACAGCATACCGATTGTACGTTTATTGTTGATGAAGCGGCAGCCACCGAATTAACCCGGTTTAAAAGTCCATGGCTTACCGGCGAATGCGACTGGACGCCAAAAATGATTCGTAAAGCTGTGGTTAATGCGGCGTTGAAACTGGAAAAGCCGATTTTGAGCTTAACGAATGGCGATTACAAAGATCAGGGGCTGGGCGATCTGCTGGTTGAAAAAGGCGATGCCTATGAAATAAATCTGCAGGTTTATTATATGCTTCGCGATGCGATCACCGGATGGCCCGGCGGAAAGCCAAATGTAAAACTTCCCAACCATCCTGAACGCTCCCAGCCATATCCGAAACGATGCGTGATTTTTTCACCGCATCCCGACGACGATATCATTTCGATGGGCGGTACATTTCAGCGATTGAAAGATCAGGGTCATGATGTGCATGTGGCCTATCAGACTTCCGGGAATATTGCCGTTACCGATGAATTCGTAACCCGATTTATGGATTTTGCCGTTGGATTTGAAAACATGTTTGGAATAGATAGCAGGAAATCGACGGAGATCCTGGAATCAGCCCGTCAGTATCTGACCCATAAAAAAACCAATCAGATCGATACCCAGGAAATCCGCGATATCAAAGGCTTGATCAGAAGATGTGAAGCAAAAGCAACCTGCCGGTATGTGGGCATTCCCGATGAGAACAGCCATTTTATGAACCTTCCTTTTTATGAAACCGGCGCAGTGGAAAAAAATCCGATGGGGGAGAAGGATATTGAAATTACCATTGAATTACTGCGAAAAATAAAGCCACACCAGGTGTATTGTGCCGGCGACCTGGCCGATCCGCATGGAACGCATAAGGTTTGCCTTGATATCGTTTACGAAGCGCTTCGCCGGATCAAGGCGGATGGCGATGAATGGGTGCAGGATTGCTGGATCTGGCTGTACAAAGGGGCCTGGCAGGAATGGGATATCAGTGAAATTGAAATGGCCATCCCTATGAGCCCCGATCAGGTACTCAAAAAGCGATATGGAATTTTTATCCACCAGTCGCAAAAAGACATGGTGCCATTCCAGGGAAGCGATACCCGTGAATTCTGGCAAAGGGCGGAGGACCGGAATTCAAATACGGCCAATTTGTTTGCACAACTCGGGCTTACGAAGTATGCCGCAATCGAGGCTTTTGTGCGACATCACTATTAAAGTATTTAAGTTAAGGAGGAAGCATACGAAGCATACCAGGCGAAAAATGATTCTCAATATGGAACCATTGTTCGGCTAATAATTTCTGGTTGCCCGAAACCTGTATCAACAGTTGGATACGAGCGGTCATTGTAAATGACCCCTTCCACTT
>JAEZAY010000358.1 GCA_023427575.1 Bacteroidota bacterium
ACTTTTCCCAGGTACAAAAAACAGTTCAGAAATACTTTCTGAAAAAGGCAGATTGAGGAACGATGTGTTTTAATTCTAATTCTGTTTCAACCTTCCTTGAAACAGATGCTATTTTTGTTCCAATCAGGTATATTACAGATATGCAAACAATCACTGTAGAAATCACGAATAATGAGGCGTTGAAGCTGCTGCAGGACCTACAGAAAAAGGACTTCATTAAAATTTTAGCAAAATCAGACTCAAATTCTCCCTCTTTACCAGGAAAACCATTGAGCGTTGAAGAATTCCAGAACTGGGTTGCACAGCGCGAAAATGGCCTCACAGTCAGTTTGCAACAAGCAAAAGCCGTATGGACAAAGCAAAGAAGCCAGCTCCAAAGACTCAGCCTTCGTTCCATATTAATTTTCAAGCCGGAACTATAGATTAGAAAAATATAGTACCCTTTAATTATTTATTAACCATTGCGTGTTATAATCTTATTATCAATTTAAGGAGTAAGTATGGGAAATAAGAACGATGGCAATAGCCAAATCGGTAACTAAATCCGCGCATTAAAGCAGCTGAACTAAGCCAATTTGGGACCCTATACTACACAAAATCTACAGTTGGTTCGACTATAGTTGTACCAAATAAAAAAGCAGCTATGAAAACTTCATAACTGCTTTAATTTCCCAGTGGTGTGGGCCGGGATCGAACCGGCGACACAAGGATTTTCAGTCCTTTGCTCTACCGACTGAGCTACCGCACCATTTGTTCGGGGCAGCAAAAATAAGGGAAAAAACCAATTTGAAAATCAGCAAATGAGAAAATTGCTGTAAATCTGTCTTCCCCGGTATTTCCCCGGGGCCGGATTCAATTTTCACATTTTCAAATTTGCTAATTTAATTCCCGTACACACTCAGAAACTTGATCCGCATGATCTTTAGCTGCTCCCAGGTGAAATTGCCATCGGCCAGTTCCTCTTGCGCAATCTGCAGCGACGAGGTTTCACAGCCCTTAAAATATTCAATTATATCTTCCTGCTCGTATTCGTCCAGCATCTCATCAATGGCATAATCCAGGTTCAGCCTCGTTCCGCTTGCCGCAATGGTTTCCATATCTTCCAGCAGGGCATCAATCCGCATATCCTTATTCCGTGCAATGGTTTCCAGCGGAATCTATTTATCTACCTGCTGAATGATGTACACCTTATTCAGGCTTTTATTCGCCACGCTCTTCATCACAAAATCATCGGGCCTTTCAATATTGTTCTCCTCCACATATTTCGCGATCAGCTCCACAAAAGGTTTTCCATAACGGATTGCCTTTCCCTTGCTCACGCCCTGGCATTTCTCCAGCTCGGCCGTGGTGGTCGGGAACATGGTAGCCATATCCTGCAGCGATGATTCCAGGAACAATACAAATGGCGGCAAACCTTTCCGTTTTGCTTCCTTCTGCCGCAGCTCTTTCAGCATTTCGAACAGGGCCTCGTCGGTTGCAACCGCGCTCCCCGCCGGTCCGCTTTCATCATCATCATCGGCATTGGCTTCCTCAAAAAGATTATACATCACAATCTTGAAGCTCTTCGGCTTTTTGATGAAGTCCTGCCCTTTTTTGGTAATCTTCAATACCCCATACTCCTCAATATCCTTGCTCAGGTAGCCCGCTATCAGCATCTGGCGGATCAACTTGCTCCAGAAATGATCCGGCTTGTCTTTTCCAATCCCAAATTCCGGGATCCCCTCATGACGAAACATAGTAATATTCGGCGTCAGCCGGCCGATGATGATATTCACCGCATATTCCGTGGCAAAACGTTCGTCCAGCGCCTTCAGCACTTTCAATACCCGCAGCACTTCCTCTTTGGCTTCCACCTGCTCTTTCGGATTCAGACAGTTGTCGCAATTGCCGCAGTTCGGCGTCGTATACTCTTCACCGAAATAGCTCATCAAATTCTTACGGCGGCAAACCCCGCTTTCCGCATAGGCTACGGTTTCGCTGATCAGTTGCGCGCCCACCTCGCGTTCACTCAGCGGCTTGTCGCGCATCAGGTGCTCCAACTTCGAGACATCCTTATGCGAATAATATAAAATACATTTTCCTTCCAGTCCGTCGCGGCCGGCCCTTCCCGTTTCCTGGTAATAGTTTTCGATGCTTTTCGGAATGTTATAATGGATCACAAAGCGGATATCCGGCTTATCAATACCCATCCCGAAGGCGATCGTGGCCACAATCACCTGCACATCTTCATTCATAAACAGGTCCTGGCGCTCGGCCCTCAGCTTGCTGTCGAGGCCCGCATGATAGGCAACCGCTTTTACCCCATTGGCAACCAGACCGGCAGCCAGTTCTTCCGTGGTTTTCCGGTTCAGGGTGTAGATGATCCCGCTTTTTCCTTTCATCTGCACAATGAAGCGGGTCATATTACGTAAAGTGTCTTCCTTTTTAATCTTTGGCTGGATCTCATAATAGAGATTCGCGCGGTTAAAAGAAGAGATATAGATTTCGGGATCGCGGAGACCCATGTTTTTTACAATATCACTCTGCACCTTTGGCGTGGCGGTAGCGGTTAGTGCTATCATGGGCGCATTCGGGCTGATCTGCTCCATCATCTCGCGCAGCCGGCGGTATTCCGGCCGGAAATCATGGCCCCATTCCGAAATACAATGCGCCTCATCCACCGCGAAAAACGAAATTTTCAAATCGGTGAAAAAATCGATGTTTTCCTGTTTGGTAAGCGTTTCAGGCGCCACATACAAAAGCTTGGTTTTGCCGGCCTGCAGGTCGGCCTTCACCTTGGTGCTTTGTTTTTTGGTAAGGGTGGAGTTCAGAAAATGCGCGATATCGTCATTGCTATTATAACCCCTCACCAGGTCAACCTGATTTTTCATCAGGGCGATCAGCGGGCTTACGATAATGGCCACTCCCTCGCTGATAATGGCCGGTAACTGGTAACAGAGGCTTTTACCGCCTCCCGTTGGCATGATCACAAATGTATCGCGGCCCGAAAGCAGGCTTTTGATCGCCGCTTCCTGCGTGCCCTTAAAAGCATTAAATCCAAAATTTTCCTGCAGCGATAACAGCAGCCCTTCTGTTGAAAAATCCCGGCTATTGATCTTTTGGTCTTTTTTTCTTACTGCGCTTCCGGTAGTTCTGGTCGCTTTTTTAATAGTAGTTGTCATGCTCTTTTATTTTCCTTCAACACGGTTATTATTATTTTGGGGGTCATCGTTCCGTCTCCGATTTGGCCGCCGTTGCGTCGCACCCTTCATCACCCGTAATTCTAATCAACTAAGAATAGCCTGGTTAACAGTCAAGGCGGGAATATCTTAAATACAGCAAGCTTGCAAGGGTTGCGAATTTACTCTAAAATAACCTCTATTCCCAATCGGGGGATTCAAACTTTGTTAAGGTTTACCGGTATAGATGGGAAATCTCGCAGCTCTAAAGGTTAACCTGTAGAGGATTTATCTTTCGAACGCCATAAAAAAAATAAAAACCCTTTCCCTCCGGCAACTTTGGTTTTTAGATCCGGATTTCGCTTCCCCGCATTTACAGGCGCCGATTTCTAAATTTCTTTATACGTTTGCCCCTTCTTATGACAAATTTTTCCGCCCGGGATATTATAGAAATCGGAAAGCGCACCGTTGAACTGGAAGCGGCCGCCATTGCGGCCATGTCGGGTTATATAAATGAAGACTTTGAAAAAGCGGTGAATTCAATCCGCAATGGTAAAGGAAGACTGGTGATCAGCGGGATCGGCAAAAGCGCCATCATCGCGCAGAAAATTGTTGCCACCCTTAATTCCACCGGAACGCCCTCCATCTTTTTGCATGCGGCCGATGCCATTCACGGCGATCTGGGAATGGTACAGCAAACCGATGTGGTGATGATTATCAGCAAAAGCGGCGAATCGCCCGAAATAAAAGTTTTGGTTCCCCTGATTAAGAACTTTGGCAATACGCTGATCGGAATGGTGGGCAATACAAGGTCCTTCCTGGGTATGAAATCCGATATAGTTTTAAATACTACGGTTTCACAGGAAGCCTGTCCAAATAATCTGGCTCCCACCAGCAGCACCACGGCCCAGCTTGTTATGGGCGATGCTTTGGCCATCGTGCTGATGGAGCTTAAAGGTTTCGGATCCGAAGATTTTGCCAAATTTCATCCCGGTGGAATGCTTGGAAAAAAACTCTACCTGCGTGTAAAAGACCTGTATGGTTCAAATCTGAAACCGGAAGTAAAGCCGGGCGATACCCTGAAAAGGGTGATCGTAGAGATTTCAAGAAGCCGGCTTGGAGCCACAGCGGTGGTGGATGAGGATAAAAAGCTGGTGGGCATAATCACAGACGGTGATCTGCGCCGGATGCTCGAAAGGGAAACAGGGCTTGAGCAGGTGACTGCCCGCGATATTATGACCCCCGATCCAAAATCCATTCCTCCCGATTCGCTGGCGGTAAATGCACTTGACCTGATGCGCAGCTTCGATATAACGCAACTAACCGTGGCTGATGGAAATGAATATCTCGGCATCATTCACCTGCACGATTTGGTACGGGAAGGTTTGATCTGAGAATGGCAGGGGATGAATGGAACTGGAGGGACAGGAAGAAATAGAAACGTAACAGTTTATTATAACGATCGCTCATTGATGGATGCTGAAATATTATTCGCCGGCATTCAACATTACAACTGAAGAAATGAACAAGCATCACTACGTAGCAATCATGGCAGGAGGAATAGGAAGCCGGTTTTGGCCGATGAGCAGAACAAACTTTCCGAAACAGTTTCTGGATATTTTACATACCGGAAGAACCCTGATCCAGGCCACTTACGATCGGTTTTTGTCTTTTATACCAGCGGAAAATATTTTTATCGTCACTTCTTCGGAATATGTGAATATTGTTAAGTCACAGATTCCGGAAATCCCATTGCAGAATATTCTGGGCGAGCCCTCCCGGAAAAATACCGCGCCCTGTATTGCCTATATTTCATTTAAGCTGTTGCAGAAAGATCCGGACGCGTTGATGATCATTGCACCCGCCGATCACCTGATCCTGGATAATATCGCTTTTAATAAGGTATGCCTGGAGGCCCTGAGTTTTGTAAACAAACACAATGCGTTTATAACCCTTGGCATTCAGCCCACTTCACCAAATACCGGTTATGGCTATATTCAATACGAGCAGCATTCGGTTACCGATAACGTTTATAAGGTAAAAACCTTCACGGAAAAACCAAATCTTGAACTGGCGACCACCTTTGTCAACAGCGGCGAGTTTTTATGGAATGCCGGGATTTTTGTCTGGAAACTGAAAAACATCATTAAGGCCTTCGAACAGTTCCTGCCCGAAATGTATGATGTGTTTGCGGCGGAAAAAGAAAAATTCAATACCACTGAAGAAGAGCCCGCGCTTCAAACCATCTATCCCTTATGTACCAATATATCCATCGATTTTGGAATCATGGAAAAGGCCGATAATGTTTATGTGATTCCTTCTTCCTTTGGCTGGAGCGATCTTGGAACCTGGAACAGCGCCTACGAGCAACTGGAAAAAGATGAAAACAGCAATGCGCTTGCCAGTGATAACGTAATTGTAATCGATTCCAAAAACAATGTGGTTCATTCCCCCGACGAAAAGTTGCTGGTACTGCAGGGCCTCGACGATTTCATTGTGGTAGATACCAATGATGTTCTCCTGATCTGCCGGAAAGAAATGGAGCAGGAAATTAAGGAGTTTGTGAATGAGGTGAAACGGAATAAGGGGGAGCGGTTTATTTAATGTGATAATGTGACAATTTGATAATGTGATAATGGGGTAATTGATAATGTGGTGCTGTGCAAATTAAATATGGACAGTGTGTTGTAGGTTTGATAATTGGCATACTAAAAAATTTCCAGCTGTAGGGATTATAGGAAGTCAAAAAGGGAAAAGTTGGCCTGGAGCAATCGGACTTTGATTCAGGAACTACCAAATTTCAAGTAGAAACTTACGTGTTTTTCGTTGATATTACCGATGAAACAACGTGGTTAATTCGTAAAGATTGAATTCATTTGTTTTATGACAAATGATAAAATAAAAGCCAATCCGATATTAAAACTTTCGATAGAGTTTTCAGTTGAGATAGTTGCCTACTGCGAGGCGCTGATGTCACGAAAGCACTATGTGTTGGCCAACCAATTGTTTAAATC
>JAEZAY010000299.1 GCA_023427575.1 Bacteroidota bacterium
CCTACCACTGCTGGGTTATATTGATTCGCTGTGACTTGTTTTTATTTAGCCGGGAGTTTCAATTTTTAGGATTTATTCCGGAGCCCGATTTTTTTGCTCCACTTTTTTTCTAAAAAAAAGTGGAAGGTTCATCTACTATGATGGTATTGATAAAGGTTTCGGGTGAATGGAAGATTATTACCCGGACACCATTGGAACTATACCTGAAGATCAATAAATTAAATTGAAGTCATTAACTGTTCCAGGGAGACTTATCCCAGATATTCCTGTAATAAGATAGTGGCTGCAATTTCATCCACCAGTTCTTTTTTGCGCCGCTGCATTTTTTTCATTCCCATATCAATCATGGCCCGGGAAGCCCGTTTTGATGTAAAGCGTTCGTCGGCAGTAATCACCTCCCTGTCTGGAAATTCTTTTTTAAGCCGGAGAACGAGTTTTTCCACATCCGCCGTAACATGTGTATCAGACCCATCCAGATTCCGGGGATCTCCCACCAGAAAAACATCCACCGCTTCCCTCGAGCAATATTCTTTCAGAAATTTCATCAGCGCGGGCGTTTCTACAGTGGTGAGGCCATTGGCTATAATGCGCAGCGGATCGGTGACGGCCAGCCCGGTACGTTTTCGGCCATAATCAATTGCAATTATTCTTCCCAATGGTAAAATTTAAATTAGTATCAATCATGGCGAATAGGTTCTTTTCAAAATAAATCTACCCGGATTTAACCACATGAATCAACCCATGAACAAATCGGAAATTACAAATACCGCAAAAACCACGCTGGCAATTCCATTGGCGGTCATGAAGGCCAGGTTTACCCGGCTCAGATCATTGGGCTTAACAATGGCATGCTGATACAATAACATCCCCAGAAAAACCAAAATTCCTACCCAATATAAATAACCGAAGTTTCCATAGATCCCCGCTGTCACAACACAGGTACCACTGAGCAGGTGTAAAAACTCAGATACCCGCAAAGCCTTTGCTTTACCCAGCCAGGCCGGAATGGAAAACAACTGATGGGCCCGGTCGAACTCTTCATCCTGCAATGCATAAATTATATCAAAGCCGCTAACCCAAAATATAACCGCAAAGGAAAACAGCAGGGGCAGTAAGGAAAAATGACCCGTCACCGCTAAAAAGGCGCCGATAGGTGCCAGTGATAATCCGAGTCCAAGCACCAGATGACAAAGCGGCGTAAATCTTTTTGTATAACTATAAAAAAGAATAACGAACAGGGCCACTGGCGAAAGCAGAAAACAGAGCATATTGATGAACCAGGTACAAATAATAAAGGCCAAACAATTCAGGATTACGAAGCGCAGTGCACTATTGGAACTGATGATGCCGGCCGGAATCTCCCGGATGGCGGTCCTGGGATTCAGCGCATCGAAACGTGCGTCGAGCCAGCGGTTGAAAGCCATGGCCGCGCTTCTCGCAAACACCATACAAAGTATTACCAGTACCAGTGTTTTCAGGATCCGGGGGGTAAAAATCAAATCCGAAAAACCCTTTACAGGCCCGGCCTGATCTGGCAGGTACCTATAAAAAAACACCCCCAGAAAAAAGCCAATCATAGCGAAAGGCATGGCAAAAATCGTATGGGAAAACTTTACGAGGCTTAGGTATTTTCTAACTTTTTCCATTGAGGAGATTTTCCAGGGTTTCAGGGATCCGGATCCGCAGATTCCCGGATTCGGTGGTTTCTGCCGGAAACCGCACAAAGTTACCCCTGTAAAACCAAAAAAACGCGGAACTTATATTACCGGGCTCTTTTGCATAGAATTCATATACCATCGGTGCCAGAATGGAAACCTGTTCCATAACCCTGTTATCGTTTATTGGTGAACTGAAGGCCATCCCTTTGGCTGGAATACTGACCAGGGCTCCATAATCGCCAATCGTTTGCGGAGCAATGGATTCTATCAGCAACATGCCGGCCGCGGCAAAATCACCGTTGAGAAAAGAAAAGAACCGGTGACCGCCGGGGTGATCAAGCGGCGAAACAGTCAGTTTTTCCTTTGCCAGATTAAAAAGAGCATCAGAAAACAATTCTTCGTTGCTACGCTCCCAGCCCGGTAGATCTTCTCTCCGGAGCAGGCGCAGCTGGTGGTTATAATCAAAAACCAGGATGGTACAGGTGCCGGGAAAATCAACCCGGTACACCAATTCTTTTCCGGCATTATGATTTAAGATCTCCTCTGATTTAACAATTAGTTTGAGGTGGTCTTTCGCGTGGGAAAAATCCTTGAAGAAAAACTGATAAGCCGGTGCCGAAAAATCAATCCGGTTAAAATGGGTATAGATCACTGATTCGCGGTTCCCGGCCGCACTGGCCGCCACAGTACGAACCAGGTTATCCAAACCGAATTTTAGCTCCGTATTGTTTTCATCCACTACCCTTATAAATCCGTCGCTGGTGGAAATCACCCGATCGCCTTTTTCCCTGAAATATTGCATGATCGTTTGCAACATCTGCCGGTATTCAGCAACGGAAAGCAGCGAATGATAGTCTGCTGGCATATCCAGTTCATTTTCGGGAAGATCAGGTTCAGTCATTCCGGTAAAATTTAAAAATTTCCCATAAAACAATGCCGGCAGCAACTGAAACATTCAGCGAATGCTTCATTCCAAATTGAGGAATTTCTATACAGCCGTCTGTCAGCGAAAGCAGGCTGGCATTTACGCCCTCCACTTCATTGCCAAAAATAACAGCCAGTTTTTTATCGTTATCGGGTAAAAACCGGTTTAAAGCGATGCTTTTTTCCGCCTGTTCCACCGCGTAAATGCGGTGATTATTCTGTTTTAATTCCCTCACCGCCTCTATTATATTTTCATTATAACTCCATTCCACTGTTTCGGTAGCCCCGAGAGCCGTTTTATGAATATCACGGTGCGGAGGTCGCGGGCTGAATCCGCATAAAATGATCTTTTCAACCAAAAAAGCATCGGCGCTGCGAAAAACACTGCCTACATTATGCATGCTCCGGATATTATCGAGCACAATGGTTACCGGGATTTTTTCTGCCGCCTTGAATTCTTCCACCGTTTTCCGGTTCAACTCATCCATACTTAACTTTCGCATTGGGCAAAATTACGAAGCTAACCGCAGTTCAATAATTATTGATCAGTGGTGTCCGGGTAATAATTTCTCATTCACCCGAAACCTTTATGAATAGAGAATTAGGAGCAGTCATTGTA
>JAEZAY010000302.1 GCA_023427575.1 Bacteroidota bacterium
TACAATGACTGCTCCTAATTCACTATTGATAAAGGTTTGGGGTGAATGGAAGATTATTACCCAAACAGCAATGATGTGAAAATTCAAATGCAGAAGTTAATGAGTTCAATTCCGGCATTTCTTTTTCGGCGGCACTTTTTCCCGGCCCTGAAATTTGATTTTTGGTGCCTGAATTTTTGAAGAGTCAAAAATGGCTGAATCCTTTGCAATGATAACATCGGCTTTGGCCGCCCTTTCTTTTGTTTTGGGATCCTTTGCCTGCTTTTCAATGTTTTCCCTGATCTGCGCGGAGGTTTTCAGGCCGGCCATACTCATGATCAACAGTATTGATAAAGATTTAAGTCGCATTGCTTTTTTTAAATCAGACCATCCGGAAAGCCAAAGGTTTAATCCTGGTTTACCTGAACAGTAGCCCCCAGCCAGGCCATCATTCCAATTCCCACTTTTATGGCGTCTTCGTCAATATTAAAACGCGGCGTATGCACGCCTGAATGAATGCCTTTTTCGATATTACCCACGCCCAGGCGATAAAAACAGCCGGGGATTACCTGCGAATAATATCCAAAGTCTTCAGCGCCCATCCGTTTTTCGGTTTCACTGATATTTTCCGCGCCGGCAAAATCCATTGCCTGATGCGTTGCGGCGGCGGTCAGTTTTTCATCGTTAAATACCGAGGGATAGCCTATATCAATTTTCATTTCCAGCTCGGCACCCATGCTTTCCACTATTTCCTTCGCGATTTTGCTGATCAGTGCATGCGCTTTTTTCCGCCAGTTTTCATCCATTGCCCGGAAAGTGCCCATAAGCTTCACTTCACCGGGAATCACGTTGGTGGTAAATCCACCCTGAAAGGAGCAGATTGAAAGTACCGAAGGACTAAAAGGATCGTTGTTTCTGCTGATAATCTGCTGAAGCGCCACCACCAGATGCGAAGCAATCAGAATGGTATCGGAGCTAAGATGTGGCGCAGCCGCATGTCCGCCTTTTCCGCGGATGGTAAAATACAGTTCATCGGCGCTTGCCATCACCTGCCCCGATCGAAAGCTCAGCTTTCCGGTTTCAAGATGAGGATGAACGTGTAAGCCCAGAATTCCCTGGGGCCGCGGGTTCTCAAGTACGCCCTCGCGAATTAAAATACTGGCGCCGCCGGGGTTCCTTTCTTCGCCGGGCTGAAAGATCAGCTTTACGGTGCCCGTCCATTCTTCTTTTAATTCGTTCAGGATCCGGGCTGCGCCCAATAGACAGGTTGTGTGAACATCATGTCCACAGGCATGCATGATGCCCGCTTTTTTTGATTTGTAAGGAACCTCATTTGCCTCGGTAATTGGAAGCGCATCCATATCGGCACGGAGCGCGATGATCCGGGAATCGGATTCTTTGCCTTTTATCAATCCTACCACGCCGGTTTCGGCCATTACGGAATAGGGGATGCCATAGTCTTTCAGCTTTTGTTGTATAAAGGCCGATGTTTCGAATTCCTGGTAACTTAATTCGGGATTGGCATGCAGATGTTGGCGAATTTCAACAAACTCTTCGAAGTATTTTTCCGCTAACTGCTGAATCCGTTCTTTTAAATGAAGCATTCTGCAAATTAGCGAATTGCTTATTCATTTTCCGGAACGGGATTCACTTCAATTACATCCCTGATCACATATATCCCGGATGGAAAAATTCTTTTTATATCATTCAGATAGTTTTCGGCTTCTTCTCTCTCACGGAAGTTGCCGATTTTTAATTTAAAAAATGGCGCCTGATACATGAGGTAAGAACGCAGTTCAGGAAATTTATGATATAAAGTGGTTTTAGCATCCACTGCCTTGCCGCGATCGTTTGTGCTCATTACCATAATCCGAAAGCCCTGCACATTGCGCCGGGAACTGCGGGTGGTAATTTCATTGATTTCAATCTGCTTATTAATAAGTAAATCAATCCGGGGATCTTTATGAACCGCGATGGAGCCTGTGTCTGTTTGAACAAAACTTTGGGCCTGCAGCGTGAGACCAATCAAAAAGGCAGGAATAATCAGGAAGATTTTCATATTCATTTCGGATTATGGGCAAATCAGAGGCCAAGATAAAAATTAATCTGCTGATCTGTCCTGCGGGGGTTCATCTTTAACAATTGCCACACTGGCGCTGCAGCCAAGGCGGTCGGCGCCGGCGCCAATCAGCTCGCGGGCGAAACGGTAACTGCGAATGCCCCCTGAAGCTTTAATCTGCACATTCGCCGGCAGGTGGGCCCGCATCAGCGCAACCGCTTCCGGGCTGGCGCCTTTTTCGGCATAGCCGGTAGATGTTTTTAAAAAGTCGACGCCTGCAGAACCATAAATCTCGCAGCATTTGATTATTTCATCATCGCTGAGAATCCCCGACTCAATGATCACCTTTAAAATGCGGTTGTTCTTGCGCGTTGCTTCCAGAACATATTTCACTTCCGATTCAAGAAAGGCCCAGGTGCCGTTTTTTAAGGCAATCAGATTGATAACCATATCCAGTTCATCGGCGCCATCATCAATGGCCTGCTGCACTTCAAAAATTTTAGCTCTTGGAGCCGAATATCCAAAGGGGAATCCAATCACCGTAGCCACTTTTACCGTTGAACCGCCGAGGAAACCCCGGGCATTTTTTACAAAGGGCGGCGGAACGCAAACGGCTGCAAATCCGTATTCATTTGCTTCCAGGCAAAGATCTTTTACCTCCTGCAACCTCGTTACCGGTTTTAAAATAGTGTGGTCAATATAGGAAGCGATATTCATAATTATTTTTTCAGCTCACCCGATTTTTAATCGGTCTAAATTAGTGTATTTGCCTAATTTACGCCCTCTTGAACAAAACTATAACTGCTTATGAGAAAAATTGCCGCGTACCCGCCGGGAGTTCTGGCACTCCTGTTGTGGATTTTAATTTCATTTCCTGCCCTTGTTTCAGCCCAGGGAACTTTCCCGGTGAATGGGGTGGCTGAACCGACGGATGGCTACTATGCATTAACGAATGCCACCGTAGTAAAAGATCCCTCCACTACCATCAGTAATGCAACCCTGATAATCAGAAAAGGAAAAATTCTTCAGGTAGGTACAAACCTGAATATCCCGAAAGGAGCTACTGTAATTGACTGCAGTGGCAAGTACATTTATCCTTCTTTTATAGATATCTACAGCGATTATGGGATTGCTGTTCCTGAAAGACAAAGAGGAGGCTTTAGTTTCAACACGCCGGCGCAACTAACCTCAAATACAAAGGGTGCCTATGGTTGGAATCAGGCCCTGAAATCGGATGTGGATGCATTCCGGATTTTTACGGTTGCGGATTCAAAATCAAAGGCATTGCGCGAAGCGGGTTTCGGCACGGTACTGACACACCAGAAAGACGGGATTGCACGCGGAACCGGAACGGTGGTAACGCTTGCCGATGAAAAAGAAAATCTGGTAATGCTGAAAGAAAGAGCATCTGCGCATTATTCATTTAATAAAGGAAGCTCGGGCCAAAGTTATCCCGGCTCAATGATGGGCATGATTGCCCTGTTGCGTCAAACCTATCTCGACGCAGAATGGTATAAATCGAATCCTTCCGAAGAGGGCGTGAATATAAGCCTGCAGGCCTGGAACAATATCCAGGATCTGCCCCAGTTTTTTGAAGCCAATGATAAATGGAATGCCATTCGCGCCGACAGGATCGGGGATGAGTTTGGCGTTCAGTATATCATTAAAGCCGGTGGCAACGAATACCAGCGGATGGCAGAGATAGCGGCTACAAAAGCGAGTTTTATTTTGCCGCTTGAATTTCCGCAGGCAATGGATGTTGAAGATCCTTCCGATGCCCGTTTTATTTCCCTTTCGGATATGAAGCATTGGGAGCTGGCTCCTTCGAATCCGGCAGCATTTGAAAAAGCGGGGATAACGTTTTGTCTCACCGCCTCCGACTTGCGTGATCCCAAACAGTTTATGGCTAATCTAAGAAAGGCGATCCAGTACGGATTAAGCGAGAAGAAAGCGCTGGAAGCCTTAACGGTAACGCCGGCATCCATACTGGGAATCCAGGATAAGGTTGGAACCATTGAAGCGGGTAAACTGGCTAACTTCATTATTACTTCGGCGCCATTATTTGATGAAAAAACGACCATCCTTCATAACTGGGTTCAGGGTAAGAAATATGGGGTGAAAGAGGATGCCTGGATTGATATCGCGGGCAGCTATACCCTGAATTTAAAAACAGGTTCCGGTTCGCAAACTTTCACTGTCGAAGTTAAACCGGGCAACCAGGTTCAGGTAATTGGAAAGGATACTGTGACAGGTAAACTGACCTATACGGAAAAACTTGTGAAACTCAGTTTCCCTGCCTCCAAAAGATCGAAGAAAAATTTCCGGCTCAGTGGAATTGCGGAGGGAAAGCAATGGCATGGTAC
>JAEZAY010000391.1 GCA_023427575.1 Bacteroidota bacterium
CTGCTTACCGGGCTTTACAACCAGCAGGCAGGAATTGGTGAAATGACTACTGACCGAGATCTTCCGGGCTATCGGGGATACCTGACCGAAAACACCGTCACCATTGCTGAAGTGTTGCGCGATGCTGGCTACCGTACAGGAATGACCGGAAAATGGCATGTATCCAATACAATAGTGCAGCCTACCCCGGAGGCGCAATTGAAATGGCTTAGTCACCAGCTTTCATCGCCCTATTTCTCGCCACCGGAACAATATCCTGTCAATCGGGGATTCGAGAAATATTTTGGAAATATCTGGGGGGTAGTCGATTTTTTTGATCCTTTCAGTCTGGTTAATGGTGATCAGCCAGTGGAATCCGTACCCGAAGGTTACTATCACACCGATGCTATTAATGATACAGCAGTCAGCTATATAAACGAATTCACCCGAAGCAAAAAACCTTTCTTTTTATACGTTGCCCATACAGCGCCGCACTGGCCACTTCATGCTTTTGAAAGCGATATTCAGAAATATGACACCGTATATAAAGCAGGCTGGGATAAGATAAGACAGCAAAGGTATAACCGGATGGTAAAGATGAAACTGGTAGATCCTTCAACCACTCCTTTATCGCCCCGGTTAAAAAATGAATTGAGTTGGGATGAAAATCCTGATAAGGAATGGGACTCCAGGGCTATGGCTGTACATGCCGCCATGGTAGATCGGATGGACCAGGGAATTGGACGGATTATAGAAACGCTAAAGGCGAATGACGAGTTGGAGAATACCCTTATCGTTTTTTTAAGTGATAATGGCGCCAGCCCTGAAAATGCCATGCGGTATGGTCCTGGATTCGACCGGCCAGCGCAAACCAGAGATGGAAAAATCATCTCGTATCCGGTTAATAAAGAAGTGCTCCCAGGATCTCAAACAAGCTTTACTTCTATTGGCGATCGTTGGGCAAATGTTTCGAATACACCTTTCCGCTATGCCAAAGCGGAGTCGTATGAAGGCGGAATTAATACCCCCATGATTGTTTTCTGGCCGCAAGGAATAAAGAGTAAAGGCCAAATCAGTTCATACCCGGGTCATGTTATGGATTTTATGAACACATTTGTTGAAATAGCCGGGACGAAATACCCGCGCTCATTCAAAAAAGAGTCCATTACAGCATCTTCAGGAACCAGCTTATTGCCGGTGTTCCGCGGAAAGGAGCCGGCAGTTCCGCGAACTCTTTTTAATGAACATTTTGGGGCTCGTTATATCCGCGATTCTGAATGGATAATGGTTTCGCGTTCATCCGACAGTACATGGACACTGTACAGGATTGGCAGTGATGCTACAGAACTTGAAGATCTGAGCAGGGCCAATCCTGAAGTTGTTAATCGCCTGGCAGCCCGTTGGTGGAATTGGGCTTATAACAACAATGTATACCCGAAACGTCGCTAGTCCTGAAAATTATTTTAAGGTAAGTGTTTTAAATTTCCGGGTAAGATCAGTCAGTGATTGTTCCACACCCATTCTTTCGAGTGAAGATGCTCCAACGAATCCATGAACATTTGTATTATCGAGAATAACCCGTACATCTTCGGGGGTATTAATGGGTCCTCCATGCGCCAGGAAGAAAATCTCCGGATTCACTTTTTTTCCTGCCTCCATAATTTCAATGGTTGTTTTAATTGCCGCTTCCATGGTTACGGTAGCGTCTACCACACCCACCGATCCGCCAACCGTTGTTCCAACATGCGAAATAATCGCATCGGCACCGGCTTCGGCCATTAGTCTTGCTTCTTCCGGTTTTGCAACATATACAATCGAAAACAGATCCATTTTAGTGGCGAGCCTTACCATCTCCACTTCCTTGTGAAAACCCATTCCGGTTTCTTCCAGCACATTTCTGAAATGACCGTCGATAATACAATGGGTAGGAAAATTATTCACCCCGGAAAAACCCATTGCCTTTACTTTTTCCAGATGATGCCAGATCCGGCGTCTTGGATCAGAACCATGAACCCCACAGATAACAGGAATTTCCTGCACCACCGGCAATACTTCAAATTCGCCAATATCCATTGCTTCGGCATTTGCATCCCCGTATGACAGGAGGCCGGCGGTGGAGCCATGGCCCGCCATCCGGAATCTTCCGGAATTATAGATGATAATCAGATCGGCACCACCCTTTTCAATAAATTTTGCACTGATGCCGGTACCGGCGCCGGCTGCAATGATTGCTTTTTTATTATCAACGGTTTGTTGCAGTCTGTCTCTTACTTCCTGTTTTGTATACGGGTTTCCAATACCAGTCCATTTATTGGCCATAATGTTGAAAATATTTTATGTTAATTAAATCAGAGCCCGAATGTAACAATAACATGGAAGTTAAAGTGATGAATTGATGAACCGGACTCAGAGATTTAGATTAATCTCTGAATGCAGGCGATTCAAAACTCCGGATCTTTTTTTCTTTCGGAATAATCTTAAGCATTTCATCCACTAATAGTTCGGCAAAAGCCGGATCATTTATATGCAGATCCGCTTTTACCAATTTAAACTGACCGGGAACTTGCTGTTCGATTGTTTCAAATAAAGCCTGGTTCGATTCCGGCTCGAAAAATACAGCTCCTTCTTTATCAATTTGCGAAATTCCCCGCAAAGGTATTACAACAGTTACGGCAGCCGGAGATCCTGCGGGTTTGGAAACGAGTGTTTGCGCAAGGATTTTATTTTCCTCAACATTGGTACGCATCAGGGTTACATCGGGAGCCCAGCTATATAATTTGCGATGCTGGTATTTTTCCGGAACGGTGTCGGGAGGTCCAAAATTGACCATGTCCAGGCAACCCGGAACGATCAGTTGGGGTATTCCGGCTTTGGTCGCAGCTTCCATCCGGTTCGATCCGGCACTGCAAATCCCCCCGCATAATTCATCAGCAAGTTCGGTGGT
>JAEZAY010000486.1 GCA_023427575.1 Bacteroidota bacterium
ATAAAATAATATCGCAGCGGATCTCCAACCGGTCCAGTTCAAGAAGTGATTCTGACAGCTCACCAACAATATAATGGTCAATGTTAACTCCAATCCGACCCGCAATGGCGCAAGCACTTTTTTGCCAGTCGCTGAGATGATCATTATAAACAACGCGGCATCCGATCATTTTTGCGAGGAGATACAATGAACCTACGCCCGCCCCATAATCCATTACTATCAGGTCTCCCGGCTGCTTTTTTGTTAAGCGGATCGACTTGTATAAAAGATGTGCGCTGGTTTGGATGGAAAAAAACAATCTTCGCGAATGGCTTCCTTTATAGTACTCCTTGCAGTAATAAGGAATCTCAAGCTCATCAATCGAAAAACTCCGGAGTTTTTCATACAAGGCGGCAGCCTTTTCCTGAATTTTTATACTTAACGCGTCTTTTTCAACAATGAATTTATCCATTCAGCACATACAGTTTATGCTTTATTTATGGCGGAAGATTTTTTATAGTTCTTCCATTCCCACCAAATTCCAAACAATAAAGCCAGTATGGAAAGTATTCCGACAATCAGCGATATGGTTTCGCCGGTCTGATATGATTTTGGCGCAAAAACAAATTCGATGCTATGATTTCCTGCCGGTATGGCCAGGCCACGCAATACATAATTCACTTTTGCAATGGGAGCCGCCTTGCCATCGATGGTGGCAGTCCAACCTCTTGGATAATAAATTTCGCTGAATACCGCAAACTGACTGGTATTCGACTGAAACTGATACAGCAGCCGGTCATTGTCTCTTTCCACCAGTTTAATGGTGGCGGCGGAATCAGGAACAGGGGCGAAAGGAACTTTTGATTCCTCTCTTTTATCAAGAATGGCCGTATCGGCCGGATTAAAATGATCGAGGGCGGCCATTTCTTCATCGGCTGAATTTACATATCTCAGTCCCTTAACAAGCCAAACCGGGCCCAGTGCCCCGGGGTTTTGCTGAGCTACAGGCTGATTGTCGGCGGGATTGGTAACGATAAAATATTTTGTGTTCAGCATATTGAATACATCCATATTGCCTTTTGCAATCTGGTTTTTTATCAAATCATCGTACAATGCCAGCTTGGCTGGATGGTAACCGCCGATCGCGTTATGATGAACCGCGGCGCGGGCCGACTGGAACCATTGCGGGTCGGCCTGGTCGAACACCCGATAATAACTGGTATCCTGCAAAATCTGAAGATCGGCACGATGTGGTGTAAAAGCCGCTTCCAGATCAGGCGCCTCAATATAACTGTCTTTGCTCAGGTACCGGTTCGCCACCATGATAAGATCGACCAGCGATAATACGATGACCGCTACCAGCAGGATCCGGACCGGATAGGATTTTTTATTGTAATACCATAACAGCCCATATACAAGGCCCATAAATATCAGGGTCCGTACCAGATCGCTTCCATAAATGGACTTACGGTCATCCTTGAGCGCATTTGTGATGCTGGCTCCAAAGTCATTTGCCTGGGCCTGCATGTCCGGGGTGGGCTGCTGACCCTGCGAAAGCTGCTGCAACCAGGCATTGCTCAGGTTTTCGCGGATCATTCCATCATTTGCAGACTTGTAATCCAACACAAAATACATTGCTATTAAAACGGCGGCAAGGGTTGCAGAAGTGATGGTAAAATTTTTAAACTTCTTTTTCAGAGATTCAGAGATCCTGATTTCAGTAATAAAAGCCTGCAATCCCAGTGCTGCCATCAACGGAAAGGTAAGTTGGGGAATGACAAGGGCCATGGACGGGGCCCGGAACTTATTGTAAAAAGGCAGATAATCAAATAGGAAATTGTTTAAGGCCGGAAAGTTTTTACCCCAGGCCATAACGATACCCAGAATGGTGGCAGCAAGAATCCATCCCTTATGTTCGCCCTTGTAAAACGTGAGGCCGAGAATAAACAGAATTCCCACTACCGCCCCGAAATAAACCGCGCCGGAAGTGGATGGCTGAGCTCCCCAATAGGGTGAATACTGCATAGCATATTGTTCGGCCTGTTCCTGCGGCATACCCGTTTTTTCAGCCAGCACTTCCGCCGTTTTGGTTGGCGGCGTCAACTCGCTTTTCATTTCATTATTGACGACGGTGGGCGAACTGCCCCCAAATATCCGGGGAACGATTACGGTAAATGTTTCGGCAATGCCATAACTCCACATAAAAGCATAGTCTTTATCAAGACCGTTTTCCGTTTTGTTTTTGACATTGGGATCGGTCAGTTCAGATCTGCCGCCGCGCATGGTTTCCTTCGCATAATCATAAACCGGCATCAGGTTCACGGCATAAGATGCAAGTCCCATTATTCCCGCCAGCAATGCCAGCCCGGCCACTTTGCCAAGATGTAAAAAATCCTCTTGGCGGATTGTTTGAATGGCATAGGCAATACCCAGGCAAAAAGCAATCAGCATGGTATAATAGACAATCTGTGGGTGATTCTGGTAAAATTGCAGGGTAATAAAGAGCAGCGTGCAAACGAATCCCAGCACGTATCGCTTTTGGGTTAGCAAAACAAGGCCTGCAATAACGGCCGGCGCGTAGCCCATGGAGGCAAATTTGGTGGTATGACCCACGGCAGTTATAACGGCATTGTATGACGCGAATGCGTATGCGAGCGATGCGAAAATTGAAATCAGGTTATTTATCCGCAAAGCCATGCAAAGAATATAGAACCCGATACAGGATAAAAAGAAAAGGCTGATGGGTTGAGGCAGAAATAAAGTGAATAGATTGTGCAGATGGGCAATCGTAATATTATATTTCGACTCCATCAAAATCTGGGTGGCAGGCATTCCGCTGAACATACTGTTCGACCAAAGCGGGTAATGGCCATGCTGCTCTTTATACTGGATAGACTGATGCGCCATGCTTTTCCAGCTTTGTACATCATGCTGGTCAAGAACAAGACCCTGTAAGGCAGGAAAACAATATAAACAGGAAACCACCAGGAAAATTCCAATTGCTATCGCATGTGGTTGCAGGCGCTGCCATAATGATGTATTCATTTGCTGGAAATAGTTATAGGTGGGCAAAATAATGCATTTTTACACCAACTTGACCGATGCCAAAGCTATTATTTTTATCGAGGGTTACGCTTATTTGCAATATTTGCTACCTGTTTGCTTTTATTTTCAGAACGGGGCTGTTAAAGACAGACAATGAGGCAGCCTCCATAATCATAATACTTGGAAACTTTTTTGCCATTCTGCTAAATGTGATTGTGAATATCTGGGCCGCTGTTTTATTTTTGAAAACCGGGTTCAGGAATTTTCCGGAACGCTGGCTTTTTATAAGCAATCTGATTTTTTTAATCATCCAGTTAACTTTTCTCCTTACATGATCCAAAATATCATCCGGGACAAACCAACCCGGCTATTCATAATTCTGGGCGGCTTGTTCATTACGAATGCCATCATCGCGGAAGTGATAGGGGTGAAAATTTTTTCGCTGGAAGATACACTGGGCATTGAAAGAGCCAGTTTTTCTCTGCTGGGAACCGAAGATCTTTCGTTTAGTCTCTCAGTGGGCGTTATTTCCTGGCCTGTTATCTTCGTAATGACGGATATCATTAATGAATATTATGGCGTAAAAGGCGTACGTTTTTTATCCCTGCTGACCGTTGCCCTGATCATCTTTGCTTTTTTTATATTTTGGTTCGCGATCCAGGCTTCCCCCGATACCAAATGGTGGATTGATTCCAATGCAGCATCGGGGGTTCCCAATATGCAGTCGGCTTTCGCGGCCATATTCGGTCAGGGAATGAACATTATTGTTGGATCGGTAACGGCATTCCTGATTGGCCAGATTGTAGATGCATTGGTATTCCGCAAGATTAAGGTGATTACCGGTGAACGTAAGATCTGGATGCGGGCAACAGTGAGTACCCTGGTATCGCAGTTGATAGATAGTTTTGTGGTTACCTATGTAGCATTTTACCTGTTCCTGGGGGTTAGTATCGGGCAATGCACCGCCTGGGCGCTCACCGCTTACGCATACAAATTCTGTGTAGCCATTCTATTTACACCGGTAGTTTATGGCATACATTGGGCGGTTGAACAATACCTGGGTAAAAGTAACGCGAGAGATATGAAAACGGCTGCACTGAAGGGCTTTTAAGCGCAATCGAAAATTGTTAATCCCGGCGTGACAGATTTTTCTTCATCACATAATCGTTCATGAAGTAATTGGCGCCAATATCCAGGTCCTGTTCGGATTCAATTTCAAAGCCCAGTTTCTGATAGAATTGGATGGCTTTGTTCATCCTGTTCACATTAAGGATCAGGGAGTCGCCGCCTTTTTCAATCACTTCTTCGGTAACCACTTCGATTAAAGCTTTTCCAACGCCTTTGCCCTGCAGGGAAGGCAATACATAACATTTATGAATCTTGTAGCTGTTGTTTTCGTACCGGCTGTAGGAAATAAAACCGATTGCTTCAGTATCTTCTTCAGCAATAAAAAAGATCTGACCCGCTTTCATTTGCTTCAGCAATGCATCCGGCTGATAAAAAAGTTGAAGCATGTAGTCAAGCTGATCACGGCTTAAAATTTCGCCATAAGCTTCAGGCCAGATTTGCTGCGCCAAAAAACCGATAAGCTCGATGTCATCGGCATCAGCAGACCGGATTACCAAACTTTCCGACATATTTATTTATACAATTTAGGCCAGGGATAAAGATGGGATCTAAAACCGGGCTGACCAAAACCCCGGCCATTTCAAAAATAAGCCAGGATTTAATCTTTACTTACTTTCCATAATGTGTTGCTGGTATCGTCTGCCACCAGCAAACTGCCGTCGGGTAAAACAGCTACTCCGGCGGGCCGCCCATACACTTCATTTTTTGAGGAGTCAGCAATAAAACCGGTTAGAAAGTCTTCCGGATTACCCGAAGGTTTCCCTTTTGAAAAAGGTACAAAAACTACTTTATAGCCCACCAGCTTCGAATGATTCCAGGATCCATGCTGGCCGATAAAAGCGCCTCCCTGGTATTTGGCCGGAAATTTTTTCTGGTCGTAAAAGGCGAGCCCAAGCGAAGCCGTATGAGCCCCAAGAGCAAGATCAGGCTGAATTGTTCTTTTAACAAGATCCGGGTTTTCACCTTTGCGTCGGGGATCTTCATTGGGGCCGAAATAGGCATAAGGCCATCCGTAAAATGCCCCTTCTTTCACGCTGGTGAGATAATCGGGAACAAGATCATCGCCCAGCTCATCTCTTTCGTTCACTACTGTATATAAAGTAGAACTGCCCGGTGCCCAACCCATGCCTACCGGGTTGCGGAGTCCGGCGGCAAAAATTCTTTCTCCCGATCCATCCGGATTTATCTCCAGGATATTTGCCCTTCGCAATTCATGCTCCATTCCATTTTCTCCTACATTACTACCAGAACCAACGGCGATATAAATTTTAGAACCATCCGGATTCGCAATAATGTTGCGGGTCCAGTGATTATTATATCCGCCAGCAGGCAATTCCAAGATCTTTTTGCCCGGAGCGGTTATAGTAACCTGGCCTTCTTTGTAAGGGTAGATCCAAAGTCCATCGGTATTTGCTACATAAAAGGAGCCTTTTAAGATCAGCATGCCGATCGGCTGGTTCAATTTTTCAAGAAAATTTGATCGGAGGTCTACCTCGCCATCGCGGTTGGTATCCCGGAATAAGGTGATCCGGTTGGCGCTGGCATCAATTTGCTGTGATTTCGCTTTTCCGCTGGCAATGGCCTTCACTTTTTTTACCCCTTTCAATTCGGTATTTGCTTCCGCTACAAGGATGTCGCCATTCGGCGCGACATAGATC
>JAEZAY010000491.1 GCA_023427575.1 Bacteroidota bacterium
GGGTTACGGTTCCTACTTCTACAAAGCCAAATCCCAGCAGATCCAGTTCATCCAGATAGAGGCCGTTCTTGTCGAAACCGGCCGCCAGTCCAACCGGATTTCTGAATCGGAGCCCAAACTGATTCCGCACCAGAGAAGCGTGGTTCACCTTAAAAGAATGGGCAATCATTTTTTTAGAGAAAGAAGGATAGCTCAGCCATTTCAGGGAATTCATCGCGAAGTGATGAACAGATTCCGGAGGAAATAAAAACAGGGATTTGCGAAGCAGGTTATACATAATCGGATACGAAGATACAGTGTGCCCGAACGCATCCCAAACGCATCGAAAATTCAATGCCGTTATATGAAAGATATTTTTAACTTTGAAGTGAAAGTTGCATAAGCAACTAATTTAATTCAGATACTATGCAGGAAGCGTATATAGTTGCCGGTTATAGAACTGCCGTTGGTAAAGCAAAGAAGGGTGGATTTCGTTTTTACCGACCCGATGAACTGGCTGTAGAAGTGATAAAAGGGTTGATGGCTTCGGTGCGGCAGCTTGAAGCCACTCAGGTGGATGATGTTATTGTGGGCAATGCCGTACCGGAAGCGGAGCAGGGTTTGCAGTTTGGCCGGATTATTTCGGCAAGGGCCCTGGGTTTTGAAATCCCCGGGATGACAATCAACCGCTATTGCGCTTCGGGACTGGAATCCATATCGATTGCCACTGCCAAGATCCGAATGGGACAGGCTGACTGTATTATTGCCGGCGGTACCGAAAGCATGAGTCTGGTTCCTACTGCCGGATGGAAAACAGTTCCGGCATATTCCATCGCCAAAGAAGAGCCGGATTATTATCTCAGTATGGGGCTGACGGCCGAGGCCGTTGCAAAGGAATACAATGTGAGTCGCAATGAGCAGGATGAGTTTTCCTATAACTCGCATCAGAAAGCATTAAAAGCCATTCAGCAGGGATTTTTTAAGAAAGGAATATTACCGGTGAACGTGGAAGAAGTGTATGTGGATGAATCGGGAAAAAGAAAAACCCGAAGCTATGTAGTGGATACCGACGAAGGACCAAGAGCAGATACGAATCTGGAGGCCCTTGCGAAACTGAAGCCTGCTTTCGCGGCGAATGGAACAGTAACGGCAGGTAATTCATCCCAAACATCGGACGGGGCTGCATTTGTAATTGTGATGAGTGAAAAACTGGTGAATGAACTGCAGTTAAAACCCATTGCGCGACTTGTAAATTGTGTAAGTGCGGGTATCCATCCCCGTATTATGGGAATGGGTCCTGTTGAAGCGGTTCCGAAACTGTTGAAGAGAGCAGGTATGAATCTTGGCCAGATTGATCTGATTGAATTGAATGAAGCATTTGCTTCACAGGCGGTGGCCGTAATCCGCGAATTAAATCTTGACCCTTCCATTGTAAACATAAATGGCGGAGCCATTGCGCTGGGCCATCCGCTGGGCTGTACCGGCGCGAAACTCACCATTCAGATCATCAATGACCTGGAAAGACTCAACAAAAAATATGGAATTGTTACTGCCTGTGTTGGCGGCGGCCAGGGCATTGCAGGAGTTTTTGAAAAGCTTTGATCAAAACCGGGTTATAAGAACTGTTGTTTGAAGTACCAGCGTTCGTCAGTCGAATGAATTTAGAAGCAACTATAAATCGGTTCCGAAAGATGTCGTTTGATTGCAGGGCATAGTTTTTGTATTTTTGATTTATTGTACTGCGCATTTTAATCTGAATACTATTTTTTTGGAAAATGCGTTTACAGCTTGTTCTTACTAACCCATTTTTATTTTTAAGTAGCCGGTATAGCCGGCTATTTTTGTTTAATCCTTGCCGCGGAATTTAATATCCTGCCGATCATTTAAATTTACCGGATGGAACTTTCAATAACCACCCCGGCCTTATTGTTTCCGGCCATTTCATTGCTGATGCTGGCATATACCAATCGTTTCCTGGCTTTGGCCAGCCTGATTCGTAACCTGCACGACAAATACAAAAAAGACCCAGACGAAAAGCATATTATCACCCAGATAAAAAACCTGAGAACCCGAATCCGGCTGATCCGTTCCATGCAGGCTTTTGGCGTGCTTAGTTTTATCTTTTGCGTGCTTTGCATGTACACCATATTCCGCGGCTGGCAGGATGCGAGCTATATTATTTTTGCCATCAGCATTCTTTGTTTCACGATCTCACTGGTATTGTCGCTGGTGGAAATTACCCTCAGCATGCGGGCGCTGGAAGTGGCGCTCACCGATATTGAAGAAATAACCGATACCCATTTTTTCAAGGGCATTCTGAAAGTAAAAGAAGAAGAAAAATAAATGTTTTTCTTCTTCTTTTGCAAAGAAAGCTGCCGACATTCTATTACTTAAAGCGATCAGGCCAGATTCGCTTCTTTTTTCCTTTCCCCAATTTGCTGCCGCCACATGGCATAGTAAAGTGCTTTTTCTTGCAGAAGTGATAGATGGGTTCCGGTTTCTATCACATCCCCTCGCTCTAATACATAGATA
>JAEZAY010000402.1 GCA_023427575.1 Bacteroidota bacterium
GGATAAAAATCCAGCCCCGTTTAAAATCCAATATCCTATGAAAAACCGTATGTAAGACGAATATTCGGGCAAAATGTTGTCTATGATCTCAAAATTATTTTTCCACCAGCTTCCTTTTTTAAAGAATGAGGTTTAAACAATTAATGATCAGGTTAATACGGCTAGGGAATTAATTATTTTAAAATTTTGATTTTCAGATTCCGGAACGAAACATTGTCGCCGTGGTCCTGTAAAAGGAGATGTCCTTCTGCAGCCAGCCCGAAATTTTTCCACTGGGCGTATTTACTACGGGCCACCAGGGCCTGGTAAATGGGGGTACCCCGTTGGTATTCAACCACTTTGTACGCATTCAGAAAATGTTCCACTCTACCATCGGGGTAAACCCGGATCATTCCTTTATTCCAGTCGCCGATTTTCCGCTTTGTGCGCGCTTCGTGGAGGGGCGGAATAAGGTCATAGAGAGAGGCGAGTGTTCTGTTTCCAACCACGCCCATTTTCGCGTCGGGATGAAGCTCATTGTCCAGAATCTGATATTCCAAACCAATGGCAGATCCGGTATTTTTTTCGTTTTCAGTAACAAAATATTTTACCCCGCTATTGGCTCCGGCGCTCATCCGGAAATCAAACTGGAATTCAAAGGCAGAGAATTTGTCGTTGGTTACGATATCGCCCCCATTGGCCGATTCGGCGCCTCCCGATTTGATTACATTGAGAGTACCGTTTTTTATCTCCCAACCTTTTTCCGGAAACGTCGTTTTATGTGCTCCCCGCCAGCCGGCACTGGTTTTTCCATCCCAAAGCAATGCGACCCCATTTGCTTTTTCGGAATCGGTTAAACTATTGGGCTCCAGATTCAGAACAAAAATGGAATCCGGCGCAGAAAAACGGAGGTTTGTTGTCTGGATCCGGATATTTTTCCACTCGATCCGGCGGCCGGCTTCTTCAGGCGAAGAAATGGAATGAACCTGCAAGGCAATAAACCCACTGGTTAAAATGGTATCGTTCAAATGCGAAGCCGGAATACCATTAACCCAGGTTCTAACCTGTTTACCATAACATTCGATCCGGTATTTATTCCATTCATTATTGCGGAATGCCGTTTTTGCGGCGGGGTTGTATTCGAGGCTATATAGCCAGCCTCTTCTTGACTCATCATAGATACCACCGCCCCAGGCTCTTGAGGAAGGATCAATTTCCATTTGATATCCATGAACGCGGCCATTGTTATAGTCAGGCAGACTCTGACTCCTGAACTGAATGCCGGAATTCATCCGGTCATCCACCCTGAATTCCAGCTCCAGGATAAAATCAGTGTAGGTTTTTTCCGTGGCAAGGAAGGAATTTGGCTGATCCGGAACGGTAGTGCCGATGATTACGCCATTTTTCACCTCATACAGGGCTTTGCCATTCAGCTGTTTCCAACCGTTGAGGTCTTTCCCGTTAAAAAGGCTGGTCCAATTCGCATTTCGCGTAGAATTTTGAGCATATCCGCCCAGAATAAGACAGAAAAAAAGAACTGTAAGAGTCGATGTCTTCATGTATAGATTGTAATTGTTAAAAAACAATCTAAATATAGTTCATCTTCTTTTACAGCCCTACGTTTCAGAGGCAATAACCAGGTTATAGCTGAGTTACAAAAAGAATGGTCATTAACAGATTAACAGTTATGCTCAGGAGGAAAAAGAATAAAACCCATTTCACCCGGCATTGTGCCAGCGCGGTACTGATGGAAAAAAAGGCCAGGAACAGGCCCAGTCCGATTGTCCAGAACGGAGCTCCGGCTATGGGTAAAATCAGGATCATAAAAGACGCAACCGTTACCTGAATCAACAGGCCGCCCGCAGTAATTCCAATTCTGTTTTCCTCCCAGGCCGCTTCATTATTCTGAATCCAGGCTTTCAGACTTCCCAGCAGGTTTATTTCGGAAGTTTTTTCCAGTCCTCTGAAGGTGTTTGCGCTATGTGTGTTGTTAACCAGTGCTTTCATGATGTATTCTGTTTTAATTAGAACACAAATTTACCGGCGCTGCCTTGCGCGGGCTATGATCACCATCAATGAAAAAACAGATTTTCATTAGCCGGTATGCCGGCTTTAGAGGGCCTGCTCATAAAAAAAATGACTTTTGCTGAAAAAGACCTGATAAAAGGTCAATCACTGTTAAAATTGAAGGGCCTGAAGACTTTTATTATAGAAACGAAGTCTTCTTTGCATGATTCTGATTTTTGCGAATTGAAATCAGCATGCGTTAATATCATTGGTGTCCAGGTTAATAATTTTCGATTTACTTGAAACCTGTATCAACAGTAAGTCACGAGAAGTCGTCGTAAATGACATTTTCCACTTTTTTTTAGAAAAATAGAGGAGCAAAAAAATCGGGCTCCGGAATAAATCCTAAAAATTGAAACTCCCGGCTAAATAAAAATAAGTCACAGCTATAGAATATAACCCAGCAGTAGTAGGACTTACGAGCTAAGAATCCTCTCCGAGCTTCGGTAACAACTGTTTTTATTTTACGCCGACCGTTTCAATTTTCTTAACGGATTTCTTCCGAGGCCCAGGGAATACATATTACCCGGACAGCAATGGCGTTAAAATAAGCCTGAATCTTCAAAATTGAATGAATTTTGATTCCTCAGTGGCTAAGAAAAACCCGGCACTATTTAAATTAAATGATAGTTTAGCCCTGTTGGTATTAGTAAAACACAAATTGCTCCCCATGAAACAAATACTGCTTCTTCTTACGATGGCATTTTGCATTACAACATTTGCGCAGAACAAATCAGGAATTTCCATCATTCCCGAGCCGGTTAATATGCAAGCCGGAACCGGTGCATATAGCCTTCCTTCCGAAATCCGGATTGCAGCGGGAACGCCGGAGCTAAACTCCCTGGCGGAATATCTTAAATTACGGATCAGCCCCGCTATGGGAAGGCAGGTTCAGATTGCCGGTACCGACAAGGATGCAGCCGTACGTTTAACTCTGAATACAAATGTAGATCAGACCATAGGAACTGAGGGATACAGGCTCTCGGTTAAGGAAAATGGAATTTCCATTTCGGCCAATCGGACTGCGGGTTTGTTTTATGGAATCCAATCCCTTCTGCAATTGTTTCCTCCCGAGATCGAAAGCAAGGAGCCGGTTAAAGGAATGGATTGGAAAATACCTTTGGTAGAAATTACCGACTACCCGCGATTTGGATGGCGGGGGCTGATGTTCGACGTATCCAGGCATTTTTTCACAAAAGAGGAAGTGAAAGATTTTATCGATGATATGGTTCGGTACAAATACAACCTGTTGCATTGGCATTTAACGGATGATGAAGGATGGAGAATTGAAATTAAATCCTATCCCAAACTAACGGAAGTGGGCGCCTGGAATGTAAAAAAGGTTGGCGCTTTCGGAACCTTCACTCCTCCAAAGCCGAATGAACCCCGCGATTATGGCGGATTTTATACGCAGGAAGATATTAAGGAAGTTATCAAATACGCGCAGGACCGCTTTGTTAATATTTTACCGGAAATAGATGTTCCCGGTCATAGCCTTGCCGCCATCGCCTCTTATCCCGAACTTTCCTGCACCCCCGGAGCGGATAAATATGTGGTGAGATCGGGAGAAAAAATCATGGAATGGCATGGGAACGGAAAGTTCACGGCCCTGGTAGATAATACACTTTGTCCGGCCAATGAAAAAGTGTATGAATTTCTCGATAAGGTAGTTGAGGAAGTGGCTCAGCTATTTCCATTTGAATACATCCATATGGGTGGAGATGAAAGCGCTACCAATTTCTGGGATAAAAGTCCGCAGGTAAAAGCGCTGATGAAACGTGAAGGAATGAAATCGGTTCATGAAGTACAGGGTTATTTTGAAAACCGGGTTCAGAAAATAGTGACGTCGAAAGGCAAAAAATTCATTGGCTGGGATGAAATCCTGGAAGGAAAGCTGTCGCCGGATGCAGCCATTATGAGCTGGCGCGGGATTAAAGGCGGTGTGGAAGCCGCAAAAAAAGGTCATCAGGTGGTAATGAGCCCTTCCACTTTTGCCTATCTCGATTATATGCAGGCTGATCCGGTGATCGAACCCCGCGTGTACGCGAGTTTGCTATTAAATAAGACCTATCAGTTTGAACCGGTGCCTGAAGGCGTGGATCCAAAATTTATCAAAGGCGGCCAGGGAAATTTGTGGACGGAACAGATCTATAACATGCGTCATGTACAATATATGTTATGGCCAAGGGCATTTGCGGTGGCTGAATCAGTTTGGTCGCCGAAAGAGAAAAAGAGCTGGGAAAAATTTATTCCGAAAGTGGAAGAACACTTTAAAAGGTTTGAGATGGCAGAGATGAACTACTCCATTGCCATGTATGATCCTATTTTTAAAATCGGAAGAACCGCAGACCGAAAACTGAAGATCGAGCTCAGCACGCAGATTGAAGATCTGGATATTTATTACTCATTCGACAATTCCTTTCCCGATCGTTTCTACCCAAAATATGAAAAGGCATTGGTTCCGCCAACAGACGCCACCACACTAAAGCTGATTACGTATAAAGGAAAAAATGCGGTTGGAAGAATGCATACAGTGCCTCTTTCAGAACTCGCTAAAAGGGCAAAATAAAATTAAATTTCACATCAGAGCCGGTTGAGATACCGGCTTTTTTTTATTTCTATCTTCACCGCCGAAGATAAGATGACAGGAAACCTTCATCAATATGCAGTTACCGTTTCAGACCATAAGAACTGGAAAAATGAAATTCACAGCTATTTTATATTTTGTATCAGCATGCATAATCAGCGCGTGCGGCGGCAAAAGCTCCATACCCGGCAATTTCAGTATCAGCGAAGAATTCCGGGTAGACAGCCTTCCCGGTTCTTGCCCTTATTTTACAAGCGATGCGGCAGGAAACACTGTATTAAGCTGGATCCGTGAAGTGCCGGGAAGCGATCCGGTGTTTTGTTATGCGGTGGCAGATGGAGAAAGAACTTATTTTGGACAGCCCATAGAGATTCCCGTTAGTACCAATATTCAGCCCCATGCCGAAAATATTCCTAAACTTGCTTTTAAGCCCAGTGGCGAAATCCTGGCAGTTTGGGGCTCAGCCAATCCAGGTCAAAACAAATATGCCGGTTTGGTTTTTTATGCCCAGAGTTTTGATGCGGGAAAAAGCTGGACCAGTGCAAAAAGGCTGGTACAGGATACATCTGCAAACGATCAGCGCTATTTTGATCTTGCCATTATGAAAGATGGTGAAGCTGCGATTATATGGCTGGATAACCGTACACGTGAAGCTAAGGATGGAGCTGCATTGTATTTTGCAAAAACGGATGGAAAAAACGGGTTTGTAAATGAACAATTGATTTCGGAACCCACCTGCGAATGCTGCAGGGTAGAACTGTTTGTTGACAGCCGGCAATCCGTTCATGCGATCTACCGGGGTATTCTGCAAGACAGCATCCGCGACATCCTGCATATTTCTTCAGATGATCAGGGCAATAGTTTTTCAAAACCCGTAAAGATCAGCGATGATCAGTGGACGATCAATGCATGCCCGCACACGGGTCCTTCGGTAACAGAATCGGGAAACAGTTTACATTTTTCCTGGTATTCAATGGGCGGCGGCGCCGGCATCTATTATACCAGGTCGCCCATGGAAAAATTTTCCTATCAGCAACGGGTATCGGTAAGCGGAAAAACGGGCAGGCATCCACAAATAGCAGCACTGGATGATTCAAACACAGTGATTGTCTGGGACGAAACGAATCTGGTGGGCGACAGCCTGATCACTAAGATCCGGTTAAGGATTGGCGCCGAAACCGAAACCAACCCGACTTATGAACTCAGCCCCGAGGCCAGTAATGCGGTTTACCCGGTTCTGAGCGTAGCGAAAAACAAGGGCCGCATCCTGGTAGCATACACTAATAAATCGGGATCGGAAAAATACATCGCGTTCCGGCAAATGTATTTGAACGATTAACACCAGGAGGTTGATAAATAGTAACCACCCAAAAAAAGGTTACTGAACAAATTGTTCAGTAACCTTTCAGTTAAATAAAAACCGGATGCTGAGCGATCAGATCGTTTTACCCACTCTTTCAAGCAATGCTTTGGTAGCCAGAATTCCTTCCGCCTCACTGAGCTTGCTTCCTTCGTATTCGATACCGATATAACCCGTATAGTTAGCCGCTTTAACGATCGGCAGCATTTTAGCATAGTCAGTTTCGATGCAATTTCCCTGAGCGTCGAAATCGTTGGCTTTTGCGCTTACGCCTTTTGCATAGGGCATCATCTCCTCTACCCCCTTGTAACGATCGTACATTTCAACACAGGCATTGTTTCCAGATTCGTCTTTACCATGTTTGATGCAGAAGTTGCCAAAATCTGGAAGGGTACCGCAATTGGAAAGCCCCACATTTTTAATCACGTCGCTCAGCCATTGGCCATTGGAGGAAAAGCCGCCATGATTTTCTACTATGATCCCTATATTGTCTTTCTGAGCGTACTCGCTAAGTTTGCGCAATCCCTCGGTTCCCGCTTTTGCAACTTCTTCCGAAGATCCTTCACCGTAACAATTTACCCGAATGGAATGGCAGCCGAGAAATTTGGCGGCATCCACCCATTTATAATGATTTTCTACGGCTTTCAGTCTTTCGGCTGCATTCAGATTAGCCATTTGTCCTTCGCCATCAATCATGATCAGAACACTGGTAACGCCATTATCATCGCAGCGCTTTTTCAGCTCGGCAAGGTATTTTTCATCTTTGGCCTTGTCTTTAAAAAATTGATTTACGTATTCAACGGCACTGATTCCAAAATCATTTTTTGCTTTCGCGGGAAAATCAAGATTATCAAACTCCTTGGCAAAAAGAGTTTTATGCAGCGACCATTGTGCAAGGGAGATCTTAAAGAACAATTCATTTTCGGTTTTTGCCGGATTGGCTGCTGTATCCGGATTTTCCGGATTCCCGTCACCACAGGCCGATAAAAGGGTACTTCCAAATGAAACGCCCAGGGTGGTTAATCCGAGCGAGCGGAGAAAGTCTTTGCGATGCATACAATGTGTTTTTGATAATAAATAGAATTGGAACCTTAAGATAAGCGCAATATTTTATCTGAAAGAATGAAAATTGAATTTCCCGTCCAACATCCGACTGAACTCCAGGCTCCAGACCATTAGTGTCCGGTTAAGATTTATTACGCAGCCCGATTTTTATGCGCCAAATTTTTTCTAAAAAAA
>JAEZAY010000335.1 GCA_023427575.1 Bacteroidota bacterium
ATACCAGGGCCAGTCGTATTCTGTATCTGCCGCGGCATGAATGCCTACAAAGCCGCCACCTGCCTGTATATACCGCTCAAAAGCCACCTGCTGATCATTGTTCAAAACATTCATTGTGGTGTTCAAAAACATTACGGCAGCGTAGTTCTTCAGGCTGTCTTCATTAAAATAAGAAGCGCTGGAACTGGTATCGGCTACAAAATTGTTTTTTAAACCAAGATTGATCATCGCCGCCGCTCCAGCCGGGATGGATTCATGATAAAAGCCTTTTGTTTTTGTAAATACCAGCAATCTTGGGCTAGATCTTTCCCCCGTATGTGAAGGCTGACCTGTAAGGGCAGTCTTGCATGCATATATTATGGTAATGGTGAAAACGACTGCAGTAAAAAACAGAACCTTGTTTCGGCGGAGCATTTTATTTCAGATTGAATGGGAAAAGATTTTCTAAATATAGTTTGAAATAATTTTTTGTATTCTGAAAAATCTTTCTACTTTAGTATGTACGTACATATAGACATTATGGACATAATAGAGATTGATCATTCAAGCGCGCTTCCGCTACATATACAGGTAGAAGAGATGTTGCGGAAAATGATTGAAAGACCGGAATATCAGAACGGAAAGCTGCTGCCAAATGAGATTAATCTCGCCAAAAAGCTGGGGATATCCCGAAGCACTGTACGACAGGCCACCAATAAACTGGTATATGAAAGACTCCTTGTTCGTAAAAAAGGAGTAGGTACCCGGGTAGCCAAAAATAATATCACCACCAAACTGAACAAGTGGACGAGCTTTTCGCATGAGATGGATGAAAAAGGAATGGTGTTCCGGAACTACAGCATTAAAGTTTCGATGGTTATTCCTGATAAAGAAATTCAACAGTTATTCAATATCCGCGAAGGGGTGAAGGTGTTAAAGATGGAGCGCCTGAAAGGCCCGGAATCGGGTCCGGTTGTGCAGTTCATATCCTATTTTCATCCGCGAACAGGCCTCACCGCGCAGGATGATTTTTCAAGACCATTGTATGAGACGCTTGAAAAAGAACACCATATTATTGCGGCCGTTTCCAAGGAAGGCATCAGTGCGATCCTGGCCGATAATAAGATCAGTAAAGTGCTGAACGTAAAGCCGGGGGATCCGATCTTATTCAGAAAAAGGGTGGTTTGCGATCCGGGCGACCGGCCGATTGAATACAATTTCGGGTACTATCGGGCCGACAGATTTACATATACCATCGATATCGAAAGAGGATAAGCAGAAGACATCACTGAGGATAATTTTTATCAATATATATGTACGGACATTTGAACAATTTTCGTGCATGAACCTAACGATTACTCATCTCAACAACTAAACGATGAACAGGCCAAAATTGCTTGCTGCTTTGTTGATGGTATTTATATGCCATTTATTGCCGCCCGGCACGTACGCACAAACCAATTCAAAACAAATTACAGGTAAGGTACTCAGCTCATCCGGAGAGATTCTGGAAGGGGCCACCATTTCAGTAAAGGGGGGGCAACAGGTAGTTGTATCCGATGCCTCCGGAAATTTCAGTATGACTGTTCCGGCGCAGAACGCCGTTCTGGTCATTTCTTTCACGGGTTATATCTCCCGCGAAATTCCCGTAGATGCTCAATCGGCATATACCGTACGGTTAAACGAAGATCCTTCCGAGCTCAGCAACGTCATAGTAGTGGGCTACGGTACCCGGCGAAAAAGTGATCTGACCGGATCGGTGGTATCCGTAAAAGGGGAGGAGTTAAACGCGGTTCCTGCCACATCACTCGACCAGGCCCTGCAAGGCCGTGCGGCAGGAGTTCAGGTAACCCAGATTTCCGGTAAACCCGGCGCTGAAACCTCCATCCGGATCCGGGGAACAAGCTCCATCAATGCAGGAAACGAACCACTGTATGTAGTAGATGGTTTACTGATTAACAGCGATGGCGGCGATATCAGTGTGGGCGGAACAAGAGGCCCGCGCTTAAGCCCCCTTTCATCCATCAGTCCTGGTGATATTGAATCCATTGAAATTTTAAAAGATGCATCGGCCACCGCCATTTACGGTTCGCGCGGTGCCAACGGAGTTGTTCTTATTACAACCAAAAGAGGAAAATCCGGCCAGGGAACACTAAGTCTGGAAGCATATTATGGAATCCAGCAGGTTTCAAATAAACTGGACCTGCTGAATGCCGCCCAGTTCGCCGACCTGGTAAATGAGGCGAAAATCAATGCAAATCAGACTCCGGTATACGTGAATCCCCCGAATCTTGGAGCAGGCACCGACTGGCAGGACCAGATCTTTCGCAACGCACCGATGGCCAACTATCAGCTGTCATTCAGTGGCGGCGATGAAAAAACAAAATATGCCATTTCCGGATCTTATTTCGATCAGAAGGGAATCATACATAACTCCGATTTTACCCGTTATTCCTTTCGGGCCAATCTGGAAAGAAAAGTGACAAACCGCCTGACGGTGGGCAATACTTTATCCTATTCCAGGATTAATACAACCGGAGTGTTAACCAATGCCGGTACAATTGTTCCGGGCGTTGTTACATCGGCGGTATTGTTTAACCCGGTTCTTGGCGTGTATGACTCTACCCAAAACGGAGGCTATACATTTGAAAATGATCGGGGTAAAATTCTTGGCAACCCATATGCCGAAGCGAACGAGTTTACTTCTACAACTATTCTATCGCGGATTCTTGGAAACGTGTTTGTAAACTATCAGCTTCACAAAAACCTGGAGTTCAGAACCAACTTTGGTATCGACGGATTCTCCAATGAAGAAGGAAGCTTCGGACCTAATTTCCTGAAGCGGACGGAAGCCAGTCAGGGCGAAGCCACATTGGGAACTACCAATGGAATGACCTGGTTAAATGAAAATACACTGACCTACAACAAGAAGTTCGGTTCAAAACATTCGTTGAATGCGCTGGCTGGCTTTACCATGCAGCGGTTCCGTAACGACAAACTATTTATCTATGCGTTCGAGTTCCCGGATAACCGTACCGGCTACCATAATATTTCGACAGCACTTCGGCCCCAGAAGCCGTTTAACGGCGAATCATCCTGGAGTATGATTTCCTATCTGAGCCGCATTAACTATACGTACGACGATAAGTATCTGTTTACAGCTACAGCCCGTGTTGACGGTTCTTCCAAATTTGCAGAAGGAAAAAAATATGGATTCTTTCCTTCAGGAGCTTTTGCATGGAGGGTGTCCAAAGAAAATTTTATGGCCGATATCGGTTCCATCAGCGATCTGAAACTGCGGGTTAGCTACGGGGTTCTGGGTAATCAGGCCATTCCTCCTTACCAGTCGCTGGCACTGGTTGGACCCTACGGAGAAGGTACATTCAACACTGGTAGCGGAAGTGAAGTGTATACCGGAATGGAACCGCTTTCATACGTGAACACCGGACTGCGCTGGGAATCGACCCGGCAGTTTGATCTCGGGATGGATCTCTCGATGTTTAACAGCCGCGTAACACTGACAGCCGACTATTATAAGAAAAAAACGTTTGATCTCTTATTGTCGAGCCCGATTCCGTTAACTACCGGATTCGGTTCAACCCTGCTCAATATTGGTAACATTGAAAACCATGGTGTTGATCTGGAAGTTCGGACAGTTAACCTGAAGGGAAGCGTTCAGTGGACCTCGGCCATCAATTTTTCGATGAACCGCAATAGCATCACCAATCTAAATTCCGAAACAGATATCATCCTTAATGGTGCTATCCTGCTTCGTCAGGGTGAATCAATCGGTACATTTTACGGCTATGAATTCGATGGAATTTTCCAGAGTGATCATGAAGCCGCCAATTCACCGGTATTGGTGGGACAGGAACCATCTTCACCCAATCAGGCTTCAAGAGCAAAAGCGGGGGACAGAAAATACCGGGATATCAATGGCGATGGAAAAATTGATGCCGGCGACCGCACCATTCTCGGCACTGCAAATCCGGATTTTACATGGGGCTTTAATAATTCATTTTCATTTAAAGGGATCGATCTTTCTTTCTTTATCCAGGGATCAAGAGGAAACAAGCTGGCGAATTTCAACAACTTCGATCTGTTGAATTTCAATGGACAGAACAATGTACTGGCGGAAGCAGGATTGAACCGCTGGACTCCCGACAACCCTTCCGGCAAATATCCAAGAGCGCTTGCAGCAGGAAGCCTTGATCAGGGTGTGTTTTCATCCGCTATTGTAGAAGACGCTTCTTATATCAGGCTTAGAAATGTAACCCTCAGTTACAATATCCCGGCCTCGCTGACTTCTAAAATGCGGATGCAAAATCTTCGGGTATTCGTTAGCGGGACTAACCTGCTTACATTAACCGACTATTCAGGATATGATCCCGAAGCCAATACATTTGGACAAAGCACCACACTGATCGGAATTGATATCGGAGGCTACCCACAAGCCAAGATTTTCCAGTTCGGGCTAAGCGCTTCTTTCTAACAATTAAAGCTTGCAAAAATGAAAAATAAATTCGCTATAAAGTCACTTGCCTTGCTCCTGATCGGATCGGTGAGTCTGACATCGTGTAAAAAATTTCTGGAAGAGAATCCCAAGAGCAATGTAACCGTTACCAACTATTATCAAACAGAAGGCGATGCCATCTCGGCGGTCAATTCCATATATGCATACCTGAATTCCACCAGCAGTGGTTCCACCGCCGGTGTGTATCACAGTTCTTTCTGGGTAACTGCCGGTCTTTCTTCGGATGAAATGCAGAACAACCAGCTCGCGGTTCCGCATTATGACCAGCTTTCCACATTCACCCAAACTTCCCGTAACAGTGCATTGGAAGAGGTTTGGGCCATGCATTATAAAACAATTACCATCGCTAATATCGCGATCAACCGGATTCCGGGCATTTCGATGAATGCTGCGCTAAAGGAAAGATTATTGGGAGAAGCCAAATTCCTGCGTGCGCTTATGTATTTTAATATGGTTAGAATGTTTGGCGAGATTCCGCTGATCATCGAGGAAAACGCGCCCCTGATGCCGGAGATTGCCACAACAGAAGCCATCTATCAGCAAATCATTACCGATTTGAAAGAAGCCGCTGATGTACTTCCACAGAGCTACCCGATAGCAAATGGAAGAGGCCGGGCAACCAATGGCTCTGCAAATGGCATCCTTGCCAAGGTTTACCTCACCATTCAGGATTGGGAGAACGCCGCACTTTATGCAAAAAAAGTAATCGATTCAAATCAATACGAGCTTTGGGAAGATTTTGCCGATGTATTTAAACTCAGCAGCCGTGGCGGTAAAGAAGCGGTTTTTTCCGTTGGCTTCGGTGATGCGGGAGGAGCGATCATATTTTGGGAAGTAGGACAATTCCTTGTTCGATTATTGCCTCCCCAACTGAGTCAGGAAGGAGTTGTAAACGCACAGGGCTGGCAAATTCCAACCCAGCATCTGTATAATGCGTATGAGCCGGACGACAGGAGAAGAGCCGTCACCTTTGTTACGGAAATAAACGGTCCCAGCGGCACTACCACCATTCGTCCTTATATCCAGAAATATTGGGACCGGGTGGCGGAACCAACGGCCAATGGTACGGCAAACGATTTTCCGGTGATCCGGTATGCCGATATTCTGCTGATTTATGCGGAAGCAAATAATGAAATGGGCGAATCGGCAATTGCACACCAGTACATTAACATGGTACGTAAAAGGGCCCGTTTCAACGGAACTACTTACGAAAATTCCGTTCCTGATTATTCCGGATTGAATAAGGAACAGATGCGCGAAGCGATTCTGAACGAAAGAAGACTTGAGTTTGTAGCGGAAGGGCATCGCTGGTTCGACCTGGCAAGAACCCGTACCTTAAGTGCAAAGGTTCCGTTGGCCAAGCCGGGAGTTACGCCAACCGATACGCATCTGCTTTTCCCGATCCCGCAACGCGAAGTTGACCTCAATTCAAACCTGATCCAGAATGATGGATATTGATGACAGGAGGATGCAGATCTGAAAACAGATGTTCGCATTGGCGGAAACGTAAACAGATCCAAATCAAAAAAAATAACTTAACCTTTTCTGATACATAGCAGTTAGAAACCATAAATTTTTTGTGTTGAATACGTCGAATTATAACAAGTTTCCGGAGATAGACATTCAGGGATTTAATGGCTATTCCGGATGGAAAGAAATCGTTGATGAATTGATGGCAGGGATCTCTGATAATAAAAGAACCGTGCTGGTAATTGAAACATATCCGGGGGTTCAGATCGAACCTTTTATTAAGGAACTGGAATCATCAGCCGGCATGATCCACTTTATTCAGGCATCTGCGGCCCTGAAAAAAGAAGCGGAAATCGAAACAATGGTATTTCCCTATGTTACGGAAGATCCTGTATTCGGTTATATAACTCCGTTATCAATGGCTGATTTTTTTGAAGAATCACTGCTGAATAGCCTGAGTGAGTCGGTAACGGATATTGAGTCGGGCCTGATCTGTGTGTATGGCACCGGTGCCTCCCTGATTGCGTCCGATCCGGATCTTCTTGTTTATGCCGATATGCCCCGCTGGGAAATCCAGCTTCGGTTCAGAAGAAATGAAACCGGCAACCTGGGTTCCGATAATGCGGGTGACGAATTCAGTTACAAATACCGGCGCGCCTTTTTTGTCGACAGGCGGGTTTGCGACCGGCATAAGATCGCCCTGTTTGATCAGATGGACTATCTGCTGGACACCACTGTTCCGGCTTCTCCCAAAATGATCAGCAGCGAAGCATTCAAGGCGGCAATGGTCCAGGTTTCTGAACAACCATTCCGGGTGGTTCCCTTTTTCGATCCGGGTCCCTGGGGTGGGCAGTGGCTGAAAGAAGTTTGTGATCTGGATAGAAATGAAGTGAATTTTGCATGGGGTTTCGACTGCGTGCCGGAGGAGAACAGCCTCCTGCTGCGCTTCAATAATCTCCTGTTTGAAACGCCATCCATTAATCTGGTGTTCTTCCGCCCCGAACAACTGCTGGGGAAAGCAGTATATGAAACATTTGGTGCCGAATTTCCCATTCGCTTCGATTTTCTGGATACCATGCAGGGCGGCAATCTGAGTCTGCAGGTTCATCCTTTAAAAGAATACATTCATGAGAAGTTCGGGATGAACTACACGCAGGATGAAAGTTATTACC
>JAEZAY010000377.1 GCA_023427575.1 Bacteroidota bacterium
TGTCTCAGGGCGAGGAGCAGCGGATCAGGCAATATGCCGATTCCATTGTTATTAAAACTGCTCACTCCTATCAGCGGATCCTCGATGAAGTAACGCTGTTTTTGCACCTGGTGGAAGAAAATGATCAGCCGGCAGAAACCAATAACCGCCTGAACCAACTGGGCACTCTGAATGAAGTTTTAATGAATAAAAAAGTGCTGCTGGCCGATGATGATATCCGGAATATTTTCTCTGTAACCAAAACGCTGGAAAAACACAAGATGCAGGTGATCTCGGCGATGGATGGAAACGAGGCTTTAAAGATGCTGGAAGAAAATCCGGATATAGATATTGTACTGATGGATATCATGATGCCTGTTATGGATGGCTATGAAGCCATCCGCCGGATTCGCCATCATGTGAATTTCAGAAAACTTCCGGTGATCGCGCTGACGGCGAAGGCAATGACCGGCGACCGGGAAAAATGCATTGAAGCCGGCGCTTCCGACTATATTTCGAAACCGGTAGACACCGATCAGCTTCTGTCGCTGCTCCGGGTATGGTTATACGACCGAAGCATGAATTCACCTAAAGGAAATCTGAAAAAATAAACCGACCAAAACCCCTTTATCAAGCCCAACCTATTATGAAAATGTATGAGTAAAAACATCCTGGTTATAGATGATGACAACCGAAACATTTTTGCGCTTTCTGCGGTTCTGAAATCAAAAGGGTATTCCTGTATGACTGCTTCGGCCGCATTGGAAGGAATTTCCCTGCTTGAGTCGGAGCAGCGCGTGGATGTTGTATTGCTCGATATGATGATGCCGGATATGGATGGTTATCAGACCCTCCATCTGATCAGGAACCATGAAAAATTCCATTCCATTCCGGTGATCGCCGTTACCGCGCAAGCGATGGTGGGCGACCGCGATAAATGCCTTGAAGCCGGTGCCGATGAATATATTTCCAAACCAATCGACGTGGATCTGCTGGTACGGTATTTAGAGAAGTACACAAAAAACTGAGCTTGGATAACAGATTCGTAAAGGATGAGGAGCTGGAACTTTTGCTGAATGATCTGCTTGAAGTTCATGGGTACGATTTCACCACCTATTCACGCGCATCACTAAAGCGAAGAGTAAACCGGATTTTTTCGCTCGACAAGTTTCCCAGTTTCGCCGAGTTCAGGTTCAGGCTGAAAGACGATCTCATTTATCTGAAGCGGTTTGTGGAAGAAATTACGGTCAATGTGACCGAAATGTTCCGCGATCCGTTTTTTTATAAAACCATTCGTACCGAAGTGCTTCCTATTCTGGCCACCTATCCGGTAATCAGGATCTGGCATGCCGGCTGCTCTACCGGCGAAGAGATCTATTCAATGGCTATAATGCTAAAGGAATTGAACCTTTTAAATAAGTCGAGAATCTATGCAACCGACCTCAACCCAGGCGTGCTTGATGCCGCGCATAAGGGAGTGTTCCAGATGTCGAATATGCAGCAATACTCCGAAAATTATATGCTGGCCGGAGGAAGCGCCGATTTTTCATCCTACTATACGGCCAAATATGATTTTGCAAAAATGCAGGATTATCTGAAAGAACGAATCGTTTTTGCAACGCATAATCTGGTGTCGGACCGTTCCTTTAATGAGTTCCAGCTGATTTTTTGCCGGAACGTACTGATATATTTTGAACGTGAACTTCAGGAAAAGGTCTTTACTTTGTTCGACCAAAGTCTCGAGAATCTTGGATTTCTTGCACTGGGCGGAAAGGAAACCCTCCGATTTTCGTCTATTGCTCCGCGTTATACACAACTGGAAAATAAAGAAAAGATATGGAGGAAAACAGCCATGAACCCGCACGTAAGCTGATAGCTATTGGCGGTTCAGCCGGCAGCCTGGATATTGTACTGGAACTACTCCCCAAAATAAAACCCGGAGCTTTCCTTTCTATTGTCATAATCTTTCACAGAAAAAGCGGATTCGACTCTTCACTCCTTCAACTTCTGTCGGCCCGCACCGGCCTGGAAGTTCGGGAACCTGAAGACAAAGAAAATATTGAATCCGGCGTAATCTATCTGGCACCTGCCGACTATCATCTTCTGATTGAGCTAAATAAAACCTTTTCACTTGATTTTTCCGAAAAAGTGAATTACAGTCGCCCCAGCATCGATGTAACCTTTGAAACCGCTGCTGATGCCTACGGAAAAAATCTGAGCTGCATTTTACTGTCGGGGGCCAACAACGATGGTACTAACGGCCTTAAATACACGATTGAAAAAGGCGGAACTGCCCTGGTCCAGAATCCGGAAACCGCCGGAGTGGCCTTTATGCCGGAATACGCGATTTCAGCACTTCAGATCGCAAAAACATACAGTCCGGAAGAAATTGTTGACTATATCAATTCAGTGAAAGCGGATTAAGAACCCATTACCGGCTAAACAGTTTCTGACCCAATATCTTATCGTGGCCATATACATCTTTTCGGAAATTAATACGTCCCTGCCGGTCTACCCAGGCCGTAAAGTACCCGATAAAGACCGGCACTTCTGTGGCAAGCGTTACATATCGTTCTTTACCGGCATTCATGGCTTTTGTTATGGAATCTTCATTCCATTTTGGTTCGTTCCGGAGTAGCCATTGGGCCAGCATCTTTGGCTCGGCCACGCGAATGCAGCCATGACTGAAAGCTCTGTCGCCGGCCTGAAACAAATTTTTAGAGGGCGTATCGTGCAGGTAAATATTGTAATTATTTGGAAAAAGGAATTTCACCAGTCCGAGCGAATTGGCCGGACCGGGTTTCTGACGAACATAACCGTTATGCCATTCCATCCGGTGTCTGGCCAGATAGGAAGGATCGCGCTGAATTCCCGGCAAAACCTCATTTTTTAAAATTCCGGGCGGTACATTCCAATAGGGACTAAACACAACATATTTAAGCGCCCCGGTAAAAATTACGGTATTGTGCTGGGTACTCCCCACCACTACCCGCATGTTATGCGTATAACGGCCGTTTTCATAAATATGAAGTTTATATTCCGGAATATTGATGAGAAGGTAATCGCTTTTCGGTTCAGCGGGAATCCATTTCAGCCTTTCCAGGTTTATCAGGATCTGTTTAACCCGCTCATTGAGTGGAATATTCATTTCGCGAATGGTTCCAGCGCCGATCACCCCATCGGGTTGAAGCCCTACCCTTTCCTGAAAATTTTTGACCGCTACCAACAATGAGTCGTTATAGATCGGCGTGGTATCTTTTTCGGTATAATCACCGGTAAGCTGTAACCGAAATTTTATCAGAATGATCGCCGGAGCAGAATCGCCCGGTACAAATTTGCCTTTATCTAAAGGAATCATTTTCCATCCTCCCTGTTCATGAATCTCAGAATACTTCTGCAAAAAGCTTCGCAACAAACCATACTGGCGATTCACGGGTTCGTAATCCGTAATATCTTTCGATTTACCGGAACTAATAGAATCGAGCATGGAAATGATCCCGGTTCTTTTGCGGGGAATAAACCATTTCAGATCTTCGGGATTTAAATCGCGATTCCCGCGATAAGCTCTTACTGCATATCGGAAAAACTGATAAGTCAGTCCAAGTTCAAAATTCAATAACGAGTCTCCGGGTAAAAATCCGGTTTCATTGTATTGTTCTACAGAGTCCATCAATTTCTGCAATCCCGGATTAAACAGGGCGCTATCTTTTGAATAGGCGATATAATTGCGCTGAAGATTCCAGAAGCTTAGGGTTTGCTCATTCATGCCGGAAGTATCAAACCAGGCGCTCTGGTAATTCCGGACATTATAAAAGTCGCGCATCCAGACAGCGAAGGAATCCGACAGATTCCGCTCATTAATAAATTTCTCCAATGAACTGCTATCAAAAAACAATACTGAATAGGCATTTTTCGAATTGATCAGAGTATCACGTTCGGGTGGAATTTCTGCCGAAGAATCTGTGCCGCAGGAAATCCAGAAAGGAAAGCAAAAAAGAATAAAAATGCAGATCCAACGTATCATAATCAAATTTATAGAATGTTTATGGATGTGATTGATCCACATAAACGTTTGAAACGGCATTTTCGTTCGCCTCTTTTTTAACAACCCAATGTAATAAGCTATACAAAGATCAGTGGTGTCCGGGTAAAATGTATTCCCCCGGGCCTCGGAAGAAATCCGTTCAAAAAATTGAAAGGGACGGCAGTGCGAATGTGCCAATGTGCTAATGTGCCAATGTGGAAATGTGATAATTTGATAATGTGATAATGTGCCAAAGTGCCAATGTTGAAATCATTGGTGTCCGGGTAAAATGTATTTCCCCGGGCCTCGGAAGAAATCCGTTAAGAAAATTGAAACGGACGGCGTAAAATAAAAACAGTTGTTACCAGAGCCCGGAAATGTTCTGTGGCCCGTAAGTCCTACTGGCGCTGGGTTATATTGATTCGCTGTGACTTGTTTTTATTTAGCCGGGAGTTTCAATTTTTAGGATTTATTCCGGAGCCCGATTTTTTTGCTCCACTTTTTTTCTAAAAAA
>JAEZAY010000457.1 GCA_023427575.1 Bacteroidota bacterium
GCCTCAGCCACCTGGGTGCCGCTTTCGTTGGAAGGAATATTATTCAGAACCGGAATGCCGCCCTGCAAGCGAATATAATCCACCAGTTGCTGCAGTTTCGCTTCGGTATTGCCGCCGTTAGTTCCAATTGTTACCATAACGTATTCGGCATCGATATAAGGCAATTCGTTTTTAATATAATCCAGAACCATATCAATGTTAGCGCCGCCTCTGCCGCTCGACATGGCATTGCCTTTAAGCCTGGCAATCACCTGCTGCGTCCAGGCCCGGGAAAAATCATTGGTTGGAAAATACCCCTCCGGTTGGGTGATGGAATCTCCATACATTAACAGCTTAACTTTTTTCTTTAATGCATATACGGTAATTCTTTTTACCACCATGGAGGTTCCGCTGCTAAGCCCAAAACAATAATGATCCCATTGCATCCCCACACTGAAACCAGGCTGCAATACGCCTTTTCCCGCTCCACCCTGACCATCATGAACCGCTTTTATCTCGGCCGACTCGCCGCTGTTCATGTCAACAATCCGCAGCTTTGATTCCTGGTATATATGATACACTTCAACCAGATAGCTGCGATTGGGCTGAAGAAACTCAACCTTTTTTTCAGTAACAGGATTGGTTGCAATGGAGATTTTTTTATCTGCTATATCAACATAAGCGTTAAAATCACCCTGGCTGCTTCTGAAGATAGCTTTTGCATCGGCCGAAAACTGAACGATATATTGAACCTTGCGTTCTGCAACAGCATAAAAGCGATCGAGTTTTGCAATTTTACCGGCATTCGTTACCCGAAAACCATCAGCCTGAAACTGACCGGCTCCGTCGGTAATAAGTTCAGGTACCGACTGGCTGCTGTTTGTCCATTTGCTGTACAGCAAAGCATGATCCGCTTCCACCGGCTCCGCACTTACCTGAATGTCAATGGCCTTTTTCGCCGATTTGTAACTTACCGTTATCGTTGCATTTCCCGGAGCAAGTGCTTTTACAAGACCATTTTCTACGGTAGCAACCGCATTGTTTGAAGAACTCCATTGATAGTTTGGCTGAACGGCAACAGCTGGCACCACGGTAGCGCGAAGCTGTTCGGCTTCACCCGCATGCAGTATCAGTTCCGAGCGGCTTAATTCAATGGTTTCCGGCGAGTATTGAGCAGGAGAACTGATTTTTTCGCATCCGGTTCCGGCTGTAACGGAAACAAGCAAACTTAATAAGGCAGTAAATGGATTTAGCATGGATTTTTTTTTGTGTACCGGATTATATATGGGCAAAAAAAATCAGGAGGCCGCTCAAAGCCCCCTGATTACGGTTTATTATCACCACTACTCCACTTTAAAAAGTTCGACTCCTCTTATTTTAAAGGTTGACCAGGGAATTCCATTGATGCTGTACTGGCTGCGAAGGTTGTAAACAAAACCAATGTGGAGGTTGGTTGCTGAGGTTACAACTGCGCGCATTTCAACCACCCGGTTCTGAAGCTGGGTCAGATTTGCATATTCAATAACGGATGAAGCGTTTGGAACTGCTCCATAATCGGGCAGGCTTTCAGTTTCGGAAATCAGACCGTACACATCAGCAGGTCCATCGGCTCCGCCCACCTGCACCTTAACTATATATTCGCCAGGCTGAACTGAAACGGTTTGATACACTTTCCCGTTTGAAACTTCACCAAGTCCCCAAACCGGAGCTACAAAGAAACAGAACTCTTTGCCGGCATCATCGTAGGTGGCAACCGCATTCGGATTATGTACCCATCCACTCACTCTTTGTAATCTGAATGCACCCAGTGCAGGGAATGGATTTGAACCATCGCCCGTGAATGGCATTTTCGCATTGGTAAGAGTAAGGGCTGTGCTGCTGATATAACCATTATCGCCGCTTCCATTCTGATCGTTGTATGCATCTATTTCGATCATTTCCGTTTGAACCGCTGCGGGATTTCGCATACTGATTGGCGATACTCTAAGGTACCGGGCAGTAACCGTTTGCTGCAGGGGCAGGCGCTGACGGAAATAGCTTTCACCAACATCGGCCAGCAATACAGTTCTCCAGGTAGAATTATCATCACTTACTTCAAATCGTACCGACTCCGGACCATTTCCTTTACCGGTGTGATTGAGATAATAGAAGCCGCTGATATATTTCGGTGTTTCCATATCAATCGAAACCCAGTGCGGGAAAGACCCACCGGCCGCTGATCTCCATCCTGTTTCAGCATTATTATCGATCAGGTTTGTGGCATCAAAACCAGTTTCGTCACCCGATGATCCGGCGATTGTCCAGTTTTCTTTTTTAAAATTAAGCATCAGCGCAGTTTTAAGATCAACTGTTGCCGAATAGAATTCGTCAATGGAAGTTTCAACCGGTTTATACACCGAATAATAGTAATATGGTTTTGTTGTATCCATATTATCAATAACAATTGCCTGTGCATTGCTGTTTATCTCTACACTGTCTGCCGAACCATTTACTCCGGTATAAACAACCCGAAGGGCAGATTCGTCGGCAAGCGCATTCTGGAAAAAGAATTCCAGGGAATTGGCGGAATGGGTTACCTGATCAGCCCATTTACGCGGGCGCAGGCTGCTTTCATATTGCGAACCATAAACCTGAACTTTTACAGCTCTGGGTTCAGAAACTATTCCATCCGCACTGATCGTTACTACCCGCAGGGTTTCTTCCTGCTCCTGTAAACCTTCCACTAATACTTCCTGCATGGTTCCGGGGCTGGTAATTTCAAACCCGGTGAAATTACCATTTCCGAAAAAAACCTTCCCGGATCTGGCATTGGCAGGAGCTTCGAATTTTACAACGGCGCGGTTGCGACCGGATAAAGCGATCAGATCCTCCACGGGGGTTGGAGCAACGGCATTGTCTTTTTTACAGCCAATAAAGCTGCCAATGACAAGTATCATCAAAGCAGAACAGAATATGTTCTTCATTTTATTTAATTGTTTGAATGATGTTATATTTTATTGCCAGCCCTGGGGTTGGCTCATACCAATCATCTTTTTGGCATCTTCCAGCGGAATTGGCATTACCAGGTATTTATCAGTATACGATTGGTAGTCGCGGATTTTTTTACGCTGATAGCTGAATTTGCCATCGGGGCCTCTGGTGATCCGCATACCGGTGATAAAGCGGTTGGTTTGATCCAGGATCTTCCAGCGACGCTGATCAATAAACCGATACTGGCCTTCCAGGCAGTACTCTACCCGGCGCTCGTTGCGGATCCGTTCACGCGGAAAATCTTTTGTAGCAACAAATCCGGGAACATCCTGGATTCTTGGCTGTTCAGCTCTTGTTCTGATAACATTCAGCGCTTCCATTGCTCCGGCAAGATCATCCAACTCAAGCAGGGCTTCTGCTTTTTGCAGGTAAAACTCAGCGAGACGGAAAAACACCCAATGGGTTGGCTCATTTCCTTTACTTCCGCCAGGTCCCCAATACGTAACCTGTTTGTCTTTTCTGCTGTAATAACCGGTGCATGAACGCTGGGTTTCGCGGCTGATCACATCATTAAAACCGTTGCGGCCCCCAACAAATGTTTCGATTATATAGGGCAGGGTACAGTTATAAGGCACTCCATAATCGGCACCATTGTACAATATATTCACATAAAAACGGGCATCGCGGTTTGAATATGGATCTGCGCCGGGTTCTTCACTATAGCCCAGGGCAGCCGCTGCGGGTGTTACCGTTACGCTGGTGCGGGTAGGATCATTGTATTGAACCGGCAGCGCCCCATTCTTCATCTCAAAACAGTCAACCAGTTCCTGGGTAGGCGATTCACCGCAGTTCCAGATATGATTGATAGATGCATGCGGATAGCTTCCCACATCCACTCCATTGGTATTGTTGATATGCGAGTTATCACTCCAGGCACGCCAGATCACTTCACTGTTAGGAGTTGCAAACGCGCCTACAAACATGGATTTATAGTTCGCCATGTTAACGAGCTGGTAAGACGTTAAGTTTATTACATCCTGGGCTGCATCGGCGGCACGCTGCCATTTTGTTTTATCATTTTGAGGATTGTTCAGGGGGCTTGCATTATAAAGCAATACGCGGGCCCGAATCGCATAGGCAAGACCGTTACTGGCGCGACGGCCGTCCTGCGGTGCATGACGATCGGGAAGAATTCTGGAATTAATTATTTCCATTAATTCTGAATCAATCCTGGTTGCGATTTCATCATAACTGGGACGAACCAGTTCATTGTAGCCCGTATATGTAGCTTCAAACGGTTCTTCTATCCAGGGCATGGGGCCATAAAACTCCAGCAGGTTCATATAGAACCAGGCGCGCAGAACGCGGGCCTCTGCCATCCAGGTTTCACGCTCCTGTTCGGTGATAGCGGTTGATAGCGGCAGGTATTTTAAGGCATTGTTTGCCAAACGGATCCCGCGCCAGAAATCAGGCCAGAGCTGCTCGCTGGGTGAACTCCATGGCCAGTTGATGATCGGATTTGATAAAGACAGCGCCCCATTATGCCAGTCGTACGCATTATAGTTTGCCGCCCAGAATGCATTGTCGGTGAAGACTTCCATCGGGTGGTGTACAAAGGCGATCATATCTCTGCCCTGGTACACTTCGCCGTAGGCTGCATCAATCAGGCCTTTACTTCTGTTATAGTTATTTAAAACCTTATCAATCGTAGTCTGCCCATCCGGGGTTTTTTCAAGCGCCTTCTCACAACCACTCATACACAGAAGTCCGGATGACAGCATCAATCCAAAAAATATCTTTTTCATGATCTTAAAATTTCTCGGTAAAAAATTTTAGAAAGTTACATTCAGACCAATATTGTAGGCCTTAAATACAGGGTATAATAATTCGTTATTTTGTTCGGGATCCTGGTATTTAACCGGGTAGCGGTCGAATGTGAGCAGGTTTAATCCATTCGCATAGATCCGTACCGAGCTTGATCCGATTTTGTTTGACCAGCTTGCAGGCACTGTAACGCCTATTTCAAGATTTCTCAACCGGATATAACTGCCGTCGGCATACCAGAAGTCGGAAACCTGTTTGCTGGCGCCGCTTCCCGGATCGAGCCTGGGATATGTAATCGGAAGGCCTGCATCATAACGCTCCTGCGACCAGGCTTCTTTATGCCATTCATTGAAGTTGTGGGTTTCAAAAATCCGCTGGCCGGTAAGAAGATAACTTCTGTTAGCCACCCCCTGCCACATCATACTGAAGT
>JAEZAY010000436.1 GCA_023427575.1 Bacteroidota bacterium
GGCATGTGTGGAGGATATTGTTATGCGCCCGCAGTTGGGCGACCTTTAATCCCCCGGATGATGCTGTGGCCGGTTCATAAAGAACTGAATAAGTCTGTTATTCCTTCTTCATTTTTAAGTCGGGGAATTAGGCTCCGATTTCTGCAAAAATTATATTTGTTTCATGCGATATGCAAATCAGGATGATCGGGCCCCCCGGGTAAAGCGCTGTTCCGGCGCCTTCGCCGCCTTTTGCCTTATCCTGATTTTGCTGCCTCTGGCAGCAATGCCACAGGTCCGGTTCTATGCGCAACTAAGTGAATCCAGTGTTTTTGCCAACCGCAGTTTCCAGGTTCAGTATATTATTGAAGGCGCAAACCGGATCAGTGAATTTAAATACCCTGATTTTGGAGATTTGTCTGTTCGGGAAGAATTTGAAATTCCCATTAATGCCGCAAACAGGAGTTTAAAATCGAGCTATGAAAAAATTGCGGTTCTGTCAGCCGGCAAAGCGGGCAGGTATAGAATCCCTGCTGCAACGGCGGTTATAGATGGACGTTTGGTGAAATCAAATCTTCTGATGGTAACGGTACAGCAAAGCCCGGGCAATTCTTCCCTGCAGTACCCTGAACAGGTGCAAGATGAATCCGAGATCCTGCCCGGTCAGAATATTGAAGATAAAATCAGTCGCAATTTTTTCCTTCAGGCGGAAGTGAATAAAAAAAGCTGTTATGTGGGCGAACCTTTGATGGCGGTTTATAAAGCCTGCTCCCGATTGAATGCCAACTCGCAGGTAGTGAAAAGACCTTCGCTCACCGGTTTCAGTGTAATTGAAATGGTAGATGGATATAATGCCAGACCGGAAGTGGAGATGATTGAAGGGCGGCCTTTTTTTGTGCATTTGATCCGTAAAGTCCAGTTGTTTCCATTGCAGGCAGGCCATTATAAACTGGAAGAAGCGGAAGTGGAATCGGTGATCCGGTTTTCCCGGAAAAGGGCCAGGTCGGCGGAGGAGGAACTGGACAGGATCCTGGGGAATAGCGGCGGAACCATGGAAATGATTCAATACCGGAAAACCCTTCGGTCAAATCCATTAAATATTACGGTGAAAGCTCTTCCCGATTCGGGGCAGCCGGCGGATTTTTCGGGCGCTGTAGGGAAGTTTTCAATTAAAACCGAAATGGAAGAAAAAGAGCTTAGCGAAGGAAATCTGTTCCAGATCTCTGTCATCGTATCGGGTACCGGTAATTTCCCCCTGATTACATCGCCGGAAGTAAAATGGCCGGCAGGTATTGAAGCAGCCATCAGCGGGGTGGAGGACAATACCAATCCCTATATATATCCGCTTTCAGGGTCCAAAACATTCCATTACACCGTTTCGGTTAAGGATAAAGGAAAGTATCTTATCCCCGCGGTTGAGTTTCATTATTTCGATCCTTCGGCGGAGCGATACATAAGCACTTTATCAAACAGTCTTTCTCTGAATGTAAGCAAAGGCAGGCCGAACATATTGAACCCGGTATTGCCGGATCAGGGTTTTGGCTTATTGCGGAAATTTCCACGGCAGTACTTTTATTTTTCGGTGATTGCGATCGCGGTGGTATGCTGGTTAATCTATCTCATCTTCTTCAGTGATAAGAAGAATAAAAAAACAGCCTTCACGAAAGCTGTTGATAGCAGTATAGAGCCGGATCCGGATCCGTTCATAAATGTAGATGAGGCGCTTCGTTCGGGCAACCCGCCATTGTTTTATAACCGTCTTCAAAATCTGTTATGGGATCGGGCCGCTAAACTGGCTGAAGTTCAAAGCGCCGCAATGAATAAGCAAAACCTGGTGTTTTTATTAAAAGAAAAAAGGGTTTCATCCGAAACAATCACCGATCTGATCAGGATCCTGAATGAAATTGAACTTTCACTATACACCCCCGATCATTCCAACTCCGACCTGATCCTGATGCGCGACAAGGGCCGGCAAATTTTTGAATCGCTGAAACCGGGGAATTAAAATATGATATGGAATGTTTATTACCAATCTTACTCAGACAATAATTCCTGGATTTCTTTATCTCCGATTCTGATTCCCGTGAGCACCGCCTCGCCATTGAGAACTTTTACGACGGCACTGGTTACTGAGCCTGGATCAGCAACCGAGTGGAAATAGATCTGCTCGGCTTTCCGGGCATTTGTTTCTTTCAGATAATATTCTCTGAATGGAAATTTGAGATGGGCTATCCGGGAATCATTCAAAAAATCGATGTACGCAATTTCAACTTCCAGGTAGTCGGTGCCGGCTACAGGCCGATGTAAAGAAAGCGAGGAAATGGATGCGATATTATCCGTACCGGCCTTAATACCTGCATAGGCTTTCTGACCATTTTTTGCAGTCAGGCTGCTGTCGATCCGCATCGTTTCCGCTTCAAAATTCATTATAAGATATCGCCCTTTAAAAGGGTGTTCAGGATCTACAGGGCGGGCTTTAAAATAAAACACCTTCCCTTCTTTGAGTACTTTTTGTTTGCTGAAAATGGTGCTGGCCGGTATATACCATTGTGCCAGCAGGGTAATAATAAATACGATGATCAGAAGCCCTTTCATGGTTTTATCGTTTGTCGGATCTGTCTCCGTTTTTTAAGGAACAGGAGATTTGCTGTGAACAATAGTATTCCTGCTGAAACGAAAAAAATACCTCTCCAGAGAAAAGGAATATTTGTATCAAAATATCGTAACAATGCCAGTATGGTAATAAGGATAAGGCCTGCATTCAGAATTCCCAAATGGTTACGTTCCGATCCCAGGCGGATATAATAAACCCCGGAAAGAAAGATGAGCATGTTTACAATAAAACCGGCGATCCCATTGCTGAAAGGCAGCCAGATCAAAGCTACAAGCAGCCAGGGAACCAATTGCGAGGGGTCGGGTGAAGCCGTTTTTTTCCATTCCTTTCTAATTTTAGCGAAACTAATAATGACCATGGCAGCGCTAAACCAGCTAAGGGGAGATGATAGCAGATTGCCGACCGAAACCCGTCGGTCTCTTAAGTTGTTCCAGATTTCTTCATAGCTGTACATATAGAGCATGATAATCAGACCCAGCGAACCAATTATCCATGCCGGGTTTTTGGATAGCTGTTTTTTTCCAAAAGAGGAATGAAAAACGATCAAACCCTGAAACAGCAATACATATGATGTAGCTATAACTTGTATGGATTCTATTCCATTGTTGAAGCTACCAAGAGTTATAACAAAGGAGATTGCAATTAGTGCATGGAGAAAGGGAATTGCGGAATCATTCGCCTGCCTCAACTGCAGGTAAAAGGGAGTCATTGCTGCCATTAACAACAGGTACAGATATGGTACGGTGGGTTCATTGGAATATCCTGTGATGCAGGCAAGCCAGGTAATGCAGGCGATGGTGAACATCATCACG
>JAEZAY010000513.1 GCA_023427575.1 Bacteroidota bacterium
TCGTAAACCCGATCTGGTACTGAAGCAGTCGAAACCGTTCAAAGTGGCCGGTGATAACTTCGAACGATTTATCGTTTATAAGATCCCTTTTGAACTGGCGGATTCAGCAAATATTGAAGCCATTGAATTTATCAGCAATAATAAAAAACTGATTCATCATGCCAACTTCGCGGTTCATCCCGTTCCCGGGCCAACCGATATTCATCAGGCAGCCGAACAGATCAATTTGAGTGAAGATGACCGGCGTTTGCTGGATCAGTACATTCCTTTTAAAAAAACAATCACTTATTACGGCGGGTGGATTCCCGGTACTTCATACGAAGCCTATCCCGAAGGATTTGGCTGGGTGATGCCGAAAAGAGGTGTTGTGTTATTAACCATTCATTATGGTCCTTCGGCGAAAGAAGAAGATCTGATCAGCGGAATCAATTTTTTCTTTACCAAGAAGCCGGTGCAGCGACCGGTTAAAGTAATTTCATTTGGGTCGGGAGGTATTGGCGAAAAAGATATTCTGCCCCGGTTCACATTTATTCCGCCCAATAAAATCAGCCGCTTTACCTTAAAAGTGGTGAACCGCACCGAAGACCAGTCGGTGCTGTATTTATGGCCGCATATGCATTTGCTGGGGAAGGAATTCAAAGCCTTTGCGGTAACCCCCGATTATGATACCATTCCACTGGTTCATATTCCGCAATGGGATTTCCGATGGCAGGAAATTTACCGCGTAAAAAACCTGATCAAAATACCCAAAGGCTCCGTTATAAATATAGAAGGCGATTATGACAACACCAGCAATAACCCGTTCAACCCCAATAATCCGCCGGAAGGAGTGTATTCATGGGGAGATATGAAGACCAATGAAGAAATGATGACCCTGATCATGGTATTTCTTCCCTATAAGGAAGGGGATGAAAATCTGAACCTGATCTTAAAAAATTAGCCGTGAAAACATCCGCCCTTTTTTGGATCATGCTACTGTTCTGTTTTACTGCATCCGCACAACAGAATCAACCCCTGTTCGTAAAAACAGATCCTGCCATAACGGGAGTTCAGTTTATAAACAACGTGGTTGAAAACGACTCTTTGCATGTAATGAAATACGAATATCTCTACAATGGTCATGGAGTAGGGGTAGCCGATTTTAATCAGGATGGGTTGCCGGATTTGTTTATATCAGGGAACATGGTTTCTCCGAAATTATTCCTGAACCTGGGCGGAATGAAATTTCGGGATATTACCAGTGAATCAGGCATTCGGTACAATGGTACCTGGGCAACGGGGGTTAGCATTGCCGATGTGAACAATGATGGTTTTCCCGATATTTACCTTTGCCATTCCGGCAGTTATACCGACTCGCTGAAACTGAAAAACGAGCTCTTTATTCATAAAGGCATCCAAAATGGAATCCCGGTATTCGCCGAAGAAGCCGGCAAATACCGGCTGGATGCGCCGGGTACACAATCTACCCAGGCCGCGTTCTTCGACTACGATCTGGATGGCGACCTCGACATGTTTCTGCTCAATCATTCCAATCATAGCTATAACCCATTCCTGAATACGAAAAAACAAAGATCCACTCCTGATCTCCGGTTTGGAAACCGGCTTTTTCGCAACGACAGAAATGCACAGGGAGCGATCGAATTTACAGATGTAACCTTTCAGGCCGGCATTATCAACAACGCTTTAAATTTTGGACTCAGTGTTACCATTTCGGATATCAATAACGATGGATATCCCGATATTTATACAACCAGTGATTATACCGAAAAAGACTGCTATTATGTAAACAACCGGAACGGAACCTTTACCGAATCGCTGGAGGCTTCTTTTTCGCATATCAGCAAATACAGTATGGGGGCCGATATCGCCGACTATAATAACGATGGGCTGGTGGATGTTTATACGCTTGATATGCTGCCGGAAGACAATTACCGCCAGAAATTACTGAAAGGCCCCGATGAATATGATCAGTATCATTTATTACTCGACAGCGGCTATTATCATCAGCAGATGCGCAATATGCTGCATCTGAACCAGGGTGCCGACAGAACGGGCCGGATTCGTTTCAGTGAGATCGGGCAAATGGCGGGCGTATCAAACACCGACTGGAGCTGGGCCGGTTTATTCGCCGACTTTGATAATGATGGCTGGAAAGATCTGTTTGTAACCAATGGGTATCTCCGCGACTTTACCGATCTTGATTTTTTAAAATACACAGTATCCAATGTTCAGCTTGAACAGGCAAAAAAGGGAAATTTTGATTTCAAGACCTTTAACCTGGTAAAACAAATGCCTTCGAATAAGCTTAGCAGTTATATGTTCCGCAACCGCGGCGATTTGCTTTTCGATGATGTTACCACAAACTGGGGCTTGCTGGATCCGGCGATTTCAAACGGGGCAGCGTATGCCGACCTCGACAACGATGGCGACCTCGATCTCATTGTTTGCAGGAATAATGAGCCAGTGGCCATTTTTCAGAACAATAGTTCTTTGATTACCGGTAACAGGCAGATCAGTATCCGTTTTAAACCCGGAAAACGTACAGCCTACGGCACTAAAGTGTATGTTTACACGAAAGGCCTAAGCCAGATGCAGGAAAATTATCCGGTTCGGGGCTACCAGTCATCCGTATCCCAGGATCTTTTCTTTGGAATTGGAAAAGCGGATAAAGCCGATAGCATCCGCGTTGTTCTTCCCGGCGGAAAATATGCCGTTTATTATGATCTGCCTGCGGGCACTTTAGTCAACCTTGATTTAGACTCTGTTCAATCGACACTGCCCGCAGCGGCAAAACCGCAATACATTTTTACTGATTACACGAAACAGTCGGGATTAAATTTCAGGCATCGCGAGAATGATTTTATTGATTTTAAAGATGAAGTATTGTTGCCATACAAGCTTTCCACTGCGGGCCCGGCACTGGCGAAAGCAGATGTAAACGGCGATGGACTGGAAGATGTTTTTATCGGCGGCGCAATTGAACAGGCTTCCGCTTTATACCTGCAACAAAAGAACGGCAACTTTATCCTCTCGCCATCGCAGCCCTGGATCGCAGATCAGGTTTCTGAAGATGTGAATGCCGTTTTTTTTGATGCCAATAGCGATGGATTTCCCGATCTCTATGTAGTAAGCGGTGGAAATGAATACGGTGAAGGCTCGCCCGAATATGCCGACAGACTCTATCTTAATAGTGGAACCGGAACTTTTATTAAAATAGCAGACGCGCTTCCTACCATGCTAAGCAATAAGCACGCGATTGCGTCCGCTGATTTTGATAATGATGGCGATCCCGATCTTTTTATTGGTGGCAGAGGAGTGCCGGGTTCATTTCCCCTTGCCTCCCGCAGTTATATTTTAAGAAATGATTCCCGCGCCGGAAAAATAAAATTTACCGATGTAACGGAACTCGTAAACAAAGAATTGCTATTGCCAGGAATGGTAACCATTGCGCAATGGGCAGATCTGGACAAGGATGGTTTCCCCGAACTACTGATCGGCGGCGACTGGATGCCATTGATGCTCTTTAAAAATAATCAGGAAACGCTGACGGAAATTTCCGCAACAGCAGGGCTGGCAAAAACCGGCGGCATCTGGTCGGCCATCACCGCCGACGATATCGACGGGGATGGAGACCTCGATTTTGTTGTTGGCAACGCGGGTACCAATTTGCAGTTCCGGGCCCGCCCCGATAAACCGGCTACCATGCATGCAGCCGATTTTGATAATAATGGACGGATCGATCCCATCATATCTTACTATATCAGGGACAAATCATACCCAGCGGCTTCCAGGGATGAGATCCTGGAACAAATGACCGGCTTGCGAAAAAAGTTCATTTATTATAAAGACTACGCCAATGTGCAGGCAAAAGATATTTTCAGTCAGAAGCAGTTGAGCCGTGCGAATGTTTATACCTGTGAAATGCTGGAATCGGTGGTATTGATTAATAAAGGCGATCTGAGCTTTGAAATAAAACCGCTGGAGGTCCCGGCCCAGGTATCGAGAATCAATGGCATAATAACGGAAGATCTGGACAATGATGGTATAAAAGACATTCTGATCGCAGGCAACGATTATTCTTACCGCGTTCAGTACGGTAGAAGTGATGCTTCGTTTGGTCTTTTTATGAAAGGAAAGGGAAATGGTGCATATTCGGTTATACAACCCCGTGATAGCGGCCTTTTTGTTTCCGGCGATGTAAGAAATTTCCGTTTGGTAAAAGGCGGCGATTCGCGGTTTCTGATCTTTGCTAAAAACAATGATGAAGTTCAGATAGAAAAAATAAAATGAAACAGTTTCTGATAGTATTGTTGCTGCTGCTGGCAAATTCAGGTTACTCCGGCCCGGTTTTCCCGCGCATTTTAAATTCCGGAACGGACAAACTGTTGCAGCCGGTAGCCCCCGCGGAAAAGGCAGCGGTTCCATTTATTATCCATCGGGCCCAGCAGGCGCTGACCGATATAATTGTCCACGATATCTTTTCACCGCCCGTAGCCAGCCGCATTTATGCTTACGCGAATATTGCCGCTTACGAAGCGCTTGTTGGAACAGGCCAGAACCTTGTTCCTCTTAGGAAGATCAGTGCCAGTTTACCCGATTTAGAAGGCATAAAAGCGGGCCGGCAGGTTTCTGCAGAACTGAGTTCAGTATATGCCTTTTTACTAACGGCCAAAGCGCTCGTCTTTTCGGAACAGAGAATGGAGGATACGATCGGGGTTTTGCTGAGCCAGTTTCAAAAAACGGTACCGGATCAAAAAACCTTTTCCAACTCACTTGCTTTTGGAAAAAGAATTGCCGACAGTATTTTATCCTGGTCGGCAGCCGATTTCTATAAAAAGACCCGCTCGCTCAGAAGATACAGTCATAAAAGGGAAGCCGGCAAATGGATTCCCACACCGCCGGCATATATAGCTGCCATCGAACCGAACTGGAATCTCATGCGATGCCTTTTCATGGATTCGGCATCGCAGTTTAAACCCGAACAACCAGCCATATACAGTAGCGACAGCACCAGCCGTTTTTATCAGCAACTATTGCAGGTGTATAATACCGGAAAAAATCTGAGCCCGGAACAGCGCGACATCGCCCTGTTCTGGGATTGCAACCCCTTTTTTGTAAACACAAGCGGCCATCTGATGTATGCCACTAAAAAACTTTCACCGGGAGGACACTGGATTTCCATTACCGGCATTGCAGCCCGTAATTCAAATAAAAATCTGGCAGAAACCATTCAGGCATATACAATGGTGTCTATTGCGCTGTATGATGGATTTATTAGTTGCTGGGACGAAAAATACAGAAGCAATTACATTCGCCCGGAAACGGTTATCAATGCCATGGTGGATGAGTCATGGAGGCCCTTACTGCAAACGCCCCCTTTTCCCGAATACACCAGCGGCCATAGTGTGATCTCCAATGCGGCGGCCGTTGTGCTTACGCATCTTTTTGGAAATGATTTTGCTTTTGCCGATGATACTGAAACCGCCTTCGGACTTCCGGTACGGTATTTCAATTCCTTTATTGAAGCCGCTGAAGAAGCCGCTATCTCGCGGCTATACGGCGGGATTCATTTTTATGATGCCATTGAAAACGGAAAACTGCAGGGCTTGAATCTTGGGCGCCACATTGTACAAAAACTGCAGAACGCCGATTCCCGCTACAAGATTCCGGCCTCATCCAGATAAACCAGTTCAACAATTTTAAGTTTCACGAGGATCTTCGGACCCCGAAACCTGAAAAGAAAATTTCCTGATTTTGAGCATTCCCTGGATTGGAATTTTTCCCATTTCTATAATAATCAATCCGGTATAATTCTTGCTTCTAGGGTAAAGTCTTAAAACCGATTCCCTAAAGTGAATTGATCACTTAAAACTATGAAAGGATTTTTACCATTTACCGGCCTTATCTTTTTTCTATTGGTTTTGTCGGCATGTACTAAAAACCTGCCCGGAAAACCGGCGGGTCCTGATCAGGTTCCGGAGCCGGCGCCGCCGCCGCCATTTGTTGAAACGGCGCCCCCGGTTTTAAAACCAGTTGTTTTTAAAGTGAATGCGGTAATGGGAGGTTATTATGAAGCGCTCCCTTCCAAATATGATTCTTTAACCGAAAATACCTATCCCTTACTGATCTTTATTGATGGTGCTGGTCAAACCGGCAACGGAAATTCGAATCTGGGCCAGGTACTGCTGGAAGGAATTCCCAAACTGCTGGCAGAGAAAAAGTTTCCGGCCAGTTTTAAAGTGAATGATGAAAACCATTCATTCATTGTGCTTGCGCCCCAGCTAAGCAGGGAGATTTCCGCTGATGAGTTATATCCATTGATCACCCATGCAAAATCCAAATACCGCGTTAACCCTAAGCGGATCTATCTGACTGGCTTCAGCATGGGTGGGATCATAGTCAGCGAGCTGGCAGCCAAAAGACCAACGGAATTTGCAGGCCTGGTTACCATGGCCGGTGTTTCGAAACCCAATGAACAGCTGCCGGCGAAATGTTCTTCCATTGTGGCGGGAAATCTGCCGGTTTGGTCTTTTCACAATAATGGCGACGACCTGACCAGCGTAATCGATTCAAAAACCTTTGTTTCGACCATC
>JAEZAY010000143.1 GCA_023427575.1 Bacteroidota bacterium
CATTGAAGGATATCAGCTTTACCCCTATTTTGGCGGCGATGAAACCGCCCCGCGTGAGGTTCTGATCTTTATCCGCGAAACAAAAGCTGAAACCAAAAATCTTTAGCGGGAACCCGGATTATTTTTCACGGCTCCAGATTTCATAAATGGGATCTCCCTTGGAACTTAATCCACTATGATGCCATTCCCCATCTTTTACTTCGCCGTTGAAGCTGAGCGAGGCGCCCACCCGGGTATTGTCGCGGGAGAAAAACTCAATGGTTTCGGTGTACTTGCCATTCTGGAAGGTATAAGTGCCGCCCCCGGTTCCGAAAAATTCCTTTGTTTCCGGATTAATGGCAGCCCATTGGAACCTGGTGCCGGATAAGAGCTTTAAGGTTTTCCGGGCTCCGCGGTTTTGCATCCGGGTCATCTGCTCGCCTTCTTTACGGCCGGTTATCCGCCAGTTGCCGGCAAGCGCTGTATTTCCATCATCCACTTTTTTAAATTCAACGCCAGCTTCGGGCCGGTTTACTATCAGCGTATTGCCCGACTGTTTTATCGGCCAGTTTTGCTTTGTCCCAACTTCATCGGCCGAGCGGGTAGAAAATTCAAGATTCAACACAAGGTTATTGCCGTTTTGCTCAAAGGTTCCACCCTGGCTGTATCCAAATTTTTTGTTTTCCAGATCGTAGCTGGTATGCATAAAGTAGCCGTCCTGAAAAATGATGGCTTCCCGCTGCGAACCCATGGCGGCTTCATAAGCTCCGGTAAATTTCTTTTGATAGGTATGTGCAGATAAAAACATCGTGGTTATACAAATCAGGGCGAGAGCGAAAATTTTGTTTCCGGGATTTGATTTCATACAGCAACGTTTTATGAGTGAACAGTAAATAAGAACCGAATGGTCTGTTCAGAATGGACCGGCCGGTTCGTTTTCAGGATTCGGGTGGACTGCACTGGGCTCGAACCAGTGACCCCTACTCTGTCAAAGTAGTGCTCTGAACCAACTGAGCTAGCAGTCCGGCGATGTCAAAATTTTCACCAAGATACTAAGTGAGAACCAATAAATAAAGCGGATTAGCCCGGATCTTATTGTTCAACGGGTTGATTGGCTTTTTCTTTTGCCTCTGCTGTTTCCCTGTTGTCGGCGGTGGCCGGCTTTTGAACCAATTCGAGCTCCGGCTGATAGCGGAGGTGAACCAGGATGGAAAAATGATCGGATCCGTTTTTTGGCAACCGCTTCATGCTAACCAGGCCAAAATCGGGGGAGCAGAAAATATAATCCAGCGGGAAGCGAATAAAATTACTGTGTGCCGAAAACGTGCTGAAAAACCCTCTTCCCCGCCGCGGGTCCAGGAGCTGGCTTGTTTTACGGAACAGCTCGGTTGTATGGCTCCATGCCACATCATTCAGATCGCCAAAAACAATAGATGGCAAAGCCGAATCGCGGGCTTTAAGGGCAATTTTCATCAGTTCCTTGTCCTTGGCCGTTGCGTAGAGATTTTCTCCCGGCACGGGAGGTTCCGGATGTAAACCCCAGATTTGAATATATTTCCCCGAGGGAAGTTTTACCTGCGCTTCAACAGAGGGAATATCGTTTTTCACCAGGTAATTCACTTTTGCATTTTTAAAAGGCCACCTGCTGTAAAACAAAAGTCCATAAGTATTTTCCAATGGCTCCTTCAATGAATATGGATACTCCTGATCCAGGCTGCTCAATGCTTCGGCCCAGGCCTGATTGGTTTCGAGCAGTAAAATCAGATCGGGTCTGGTTGTTTGCACCTGGTTGAGGAGGCGACCATATTCTGTATTATCCTGGTAAACGTTTGCTGCAAAAACCTTTAACTCGTTATTGAGATCTCCGGAAGGCAGATCCTTCATTTCCTTCTTTGTAAAAACAGTGTAGGGAAAAATTTTATAAGCCAGGTAAATTGCTGAAAGCAGCAAGCCAATGAAAGAAGCCCAATCGTACCATTGATTCAGCTTTCCGAATCCTGCCCATAATCCGATTCCAAGAACAACCAGTACCAGTTTTTGTAAACGGGGATATTCAAATATTTTGAACAGCCAGTAGTCGTTCCGGATCAAAGAAAGAAATACAGATACGGTTAAGAGAGCGCTGATAATAACCAGAACGATTTGCATTAAAACGTAATTTCAGGATTTTATCTATTGGCAGCCAGGACCCGGTCAAAATCAATAATCCGGCCATACAACAATATTATAATTAAATACTTTTTCTGCGCCCGATTTCTTTTTTTATCAACAACAGCTCCCGGCCCGTTTGGCCAGCCACCGAACTGTTTTCTTCGGCCCGGCGCATCAGGTAAGGAATTACATCGTTAATGGGACCAAAAGGGAGGTATTTGCTGACGGAAAAACCGGCTCTGGCTAAATTAAATGTGATATGATCGCTCATTCCGTACAGTTGCGAGAAATGAACCCGGGCACTATCGTGATCAATGGAAAGACTGTTCATTTTTTCAGTTGCCAGCATATTGCTCTCTTCATTATGTGATGCCACCATCAGATAGAGATGATCCAAATTTTCCAGGCAAAGTGAAAGGGCCGCATTATAATCCCGATCGGTAGATTCCTTGTCTGGTTGTATGGGCGAAGGATAACCAAGCTCTGCGGCTCTTTTCCGTTCTTTGTCCATGTAGGCGCCTCTGACCAGCTTAAAACCGCCGAGAAAGTTTTTGGAAATTGCCTGTTGCAATGAATCTTTTAAAAACTTTAACCGGTCGTGGCGATAGAGCTGGATCGTATTGTACACGACCATTTTATCACGGTTATATTTTTCCATCATGCGCATGGTGAGGGCGTCTACGGGATCCTGGATCCACGATTCCTCCGCATCTACCAGCACGCGGAGATTATTTTCGGCCGCGGCCTGAACAATCCGGTCCATGCGTTTAACAACCCGCTCCCATTCCTCCTGCTCTGTAGCTGATAAAAAATCGGTATGCACCAGTCCCAGGACGCCGCTCTTTTCTTTCGCAGCCGCATCCAGCTTTTGCAACAATCCGAACCGGGCGATACCGGTTACCTTTACACTCATGTATGGCATGTTCGGGTGGGTGCC
>JAEZAY010000192.1 GCA_023427575.1 Bacteroidota bacterium
TATTGAAGCAAGTGAGCATACCGTTGGCAAATTTTTACAAACACTGGTAAAACACCGGGTTATTAATAGTGTAAAAGGACCGTCAGGCGGTTTTTATCTGAATGAAGAACAGCGCCGCCAGCCTATAATCCGGATTGTGGAAGCCATTGACGGAAACCAGGTTTTTCATCAGTGCGGACTTGGTTTATCGAAATGCTCATCTACCCATCCCTGTCCCATCCATTATCAGTTTAAAGAATCGCGCGATATTATCGAATCGCTCTGCAATTCCAAAACGGTTTCCGATCTCTGCGTTCCTGTTTCTGAAGGCATAGCCTATCTGGTCAACTGATTTTTCCGTGATCCGGAAAAGATCAGAATTGTTCCTGCCAGCATGGTACCTGCCGCTACCAGCAGCAATTCATTTATAAACCGGATCGGAAGATAATCGATGGCCGCAATGCCCTGCACCATTAACAGCAATTCGTTGAAGATGATTCCGGCGATAAAAATATACAGCCCGCGAACCAGGATCTTGTTTGAAGAAATCAATTTGGCAATCATTATTTAGCCGATTATAAATAGGCTGATCACGGCCAGCAATACCAGGTGAAGGTATCCGATCACAATGGGCCGGAACCCGAAGGCCAGTTTGCTTAATGCCGGAACGGTAGAACCCAGTTGCAGGAGCAGCTTGATTGTATTGGCGATGCAGCCCAATAAAATGATCCACCAAAAACCGGAAGGAATGGCGCGTAAAACATTCCGGCGTTTTGGCCAGATCTCTTTGCATAATATTCCCCATCCAATAGCCTGGCTGAAGGCGGCCAATACCACCAGCACATAAACCCATAAAGGCATGGGAAGCCAGAGTGCGGATAAAAAGTAAGCCGGCACACAGGCAAGTGCAAATAACCAGAATATTCTTGCATGAATTTTCTCGCTCACACCGGCACTGCGAATCCAGGACGCGAATAATCCCATACAGGCAAAAAAGAACCAGCCATTATACTGGAAATGCAGGTAGTAATAAACAGAAGCAAGATAGGTTTTCGATCCCGCCGTTTTTGTAGCCATCAGATAAGCCAGATAAAAAGTTCCGATGGAAGAAATGACTGCAAAAATAATTGCTGCTTTAAACCACCAGGCTGGAATTCCCATTCCGGGCATCCGGTTCAGATCTTTCCAGTAAAGAATGGCAAACCAAAAAGAAACCAGGATGGAAGCGGTGGAAAAAAAGATGGATACTGCTCCATAGCCCTGCACTGGAAACGACAATAACATTCCATAGGCGCTGACCAGGTTGGCGGCAAGCACGTTCCGGTATTTTGGGAACAAATTGTTTCCGGAAACACTCGAAATTTTATGAACCATCAGCGCCATCAGTACCAGGGTGATCCAGCCGGTAAAGGCAAAATGCGAATGGGCATGCTGCAGGTTTTTCTGATCAACCCAGGGAAATGAATACGCAATTTTGTAACGCATCAGCGTACCAAAAATCGCAACGATCATCAGGTTAAAGAATCCCGTGGAAATCCATTTTTGTGCAGAGATCTGACTCATTTATTAATAATAGATTTTATCGGTGAAGGTTCGGTCATCATTATGATTAAAATCATTTTTTAAATCTGCCTCAAACTTATCTATTTTAAACAGTATAAAGCCTTTGTTTCAACATTGAATTTCTAAACAAATTGATGGCATACATTTTTCTGTAAAAAGATAGCACCCTTCTAACCTTCATCTCAAACCGAGAATCAGCATGACCGGCATACAACAATTTATATGCTGGAATCATATTGGTCATTGGAAAAAAAGAACGAAACAGCAGGCAGGGCCTGCTTTTTATCTCATCAGCCGCTGCTGCGGTTATAAATCTGAGCTTAATATAGCCAGATATTTTTTAAAGAATACATCTCTGTTTGCCATTTTTTTCTTATCTATGTTATAGCAAAAATTACAATGAAGCCGGTATATAACTGATCTAAACAGTCCGGCCGCCGACCCTGCATTTTGCTAACAACCCCACTAAACAGGAACATTCAGAAGCAATGGTTTGCTTTTTGATATTTTATTCAATATGACTTAAGTCATAGTTATTAAAACGTGCTCACAATTACTTTGCATTATCTAACACATTAAAAACAACAGTATGAAAAAGTTACTCCTAATGTTTTCTCTCGCTTTCCTCATTTATGCCTGCGGTGAAACTGCCGACAACAATGATGGAACGGCTGACAATAATTCAGGCGCCGCGGCCGGTGGTGCAGGCACTGCCTACGACACTGCCCGGGGTTCCGGAAAATTTATGAATGTTGAATTGGGTTCCACTCTTGACAAACCAATGGCCGATGCCGGCGAAAAAGTATATGAAGTAAAATGCGCAAGCTGTCATAAACTCTCGGATGAAAGACTGGTAGGACCTGGCTGGGCCGGAGTTACTACAAGAAACCGTCCGGAATGGATCATGAATTTTGTAACAAATGTGGACGAGATGCTGACCCAGGATCCCAAAGCGCAATCCCAACTGGAGATTTGTCTGGTTAGAATGCCCAACCAGAACCTGACTGATGACGACGCGAGAAGCGTTCTTGAATTTATGCGTAAAAATGATGGCCTTCAATAATTTTTTTTTAAACCCATAATTTAATAAATAATGAAAATGATCCGAAAACTACTGCTTTCAATCGGCGTTGGAGCGATCGCATTATCATATACTTCCTGCAAACCCCGCGATACGGGAAGCGCAGTAAGTGGTGATGCCGCATCCAAAGCCTATGTTGCCCCCGGTAAATACGATGAATATTACAATTTTGTATCGGGTGGATTTAGTGGACAATTATCCGTATATGGTTTACCATCCGGCCGTTTGTTGCGGGTAATTCCCGTATTCTCCGTGGATCCTGAGAAAGGATATGGTTACAGTGAAGAAAGCAAACCAATGCTTAATACATCGCATGGATTTGTTCCCTGGGATGATCTTCACCACGTGAACATGTCGCAGACAAATGGCGAGATCGATGGTCGCTGGGTATTCGTAAACGGAAACAATACCCCCCGTGTAGCAAGAGTTGATCTCCGTACTTTCCGCACAGCTGAAATCCTGGAGATCCCAAACAGCGCCGGTAATCACTCTTCACCATTCATCACTGAAAACACGGAATATGTGATCGCCGGAACCCGTTTCAGTGTTCCCATCGAAGGCAATCTGGATGTTCCCATCAGCACCTATAAACAAAACTTTAAAGGTACTGTTAGCTTTATCAGTGTTGACAAGGAAAGTGGCAATATGGATATTGCCTTCCAGATCCTTTTGCCGGGCGTTAACTTCGACCTTAGCCATGCCGGTAAGGGTCCAAGCCATGGCTGGTTCTTTTTTTCCTGCTACAATTCCGAACAGGCAAACAGTTTGCTGGAGGTGAACGCCTCACAGCGTGATAAAGATTTTATCATGGCAGTAAACTGGAAGAAAGCCGAAGAATACATCAAACAGGGCAAGGGAAGAAAGGTAAAAGCCAATTATACCCACAACATTTCCGACGAGTCCACTCATACCTCCACTTCTACCACCCGCAATGAGGTGCTGGTTCTGGATCCCAATGAGCTGGAAGGTTTGGTGTATATGATCCCATGTCCCAAATCTCCGCACGGTTGTGATGTTGATCCAACCGGTGAGTATATTGTTGGAAGTGGTAAACTGGCTGCACTGATTCCGGTTTTCTCTTTCACCAAATTGCAAAAAGCGATTGCTGATAAAGCTTTCGATGGCGAATATGAAGGTTTGCCTGTTATTAAATACGAGGCTGCCCTTTATGGCGAAGTTGAAAAACCAGGTCTTGGACCATTGCATACCGAATTCGACGACAGGGGAAATGCATACACCTCCTTCTTCGTATCGTCTGAGATTGTGAAATGGAATATCAAGGATTTAAAAGTACTCGACCGCGTACCTACATATTATTCCATTGGTCACCTCATGATCCCCGGCGGTGATTCCAGAAAGCCTTCATCAAAATATATGGTGGCTTATAATAAAATCACTAAAGACAGATACCTGCCTACTGGTCCGGAGCTTTCTCAAAGTGCCCAGTTATTTGATATCAGCGGCGACAAGATGCAACTGATACTCGATTACCCCACCATCGGCGAACCGCACTATGCTCAGGCGGTACAGGCGGATGTGGTGAGTAAGAATTCGCTGAAAATCTTTAAGATTGAAGAAAACAATCACCCGCGGGTAACCAAAGGTGAAAAAGAGGCCAAAGTGATTCGGGAAGGAAACCGGGTGCATGTATACGCCACCGCTATCCGTTCGCATTTTGCACCGGATAATATTGAAGGTGTTCGGGTAGGTGACGAAGTTTATTTCCATATCACCAACCTGGAGCAGGATTGGGACGTGCCGCACGGTTTTGCCGTTAAAGGTGCCGACAATGCCGAGCTGCTGATCATGCCTGGTGAAACTCAAACGCTGAAATGGGTGCCTCAGACTCCCGGTGTTTATCCTATCTACTGTACCGATTTCTGTAGTGCCCTGCACCAGGAAATGTCAGGATACGTAAGGGTATCACCAAAGGGAAGCAATACGCCCCTGACTTTCAGCCTGGGTCAGAACCCTGCAGCCGATACTACTGCACAGGCCCGCTAATATTAAGGGTGAGAAGAAATGCAGGCAACAAGTCCTGATATATCTTCTCACCCTTTTCTTTTTTTCCAGCCGCAAATTTACCCCGGGAAAATCATCCCAGGGAAAAACTTTGAAAACAATGAACAGAAAACTATCAACAGCCTCCCGCATAATCGCACTGGTTTCCGGAATCGGATTGCTGCTTGTTCTGACCGGCCCCATCTGGCAGATCGAACTGGCTGCACCCCAATATCCGGAAGGCCTTGTACTGAAAATACATGCCGACACACTTGCAGGCGATGTGGATGTGATCAATGGTCTGAACCATTATATCGGGATGAAAACCCTGCATACCAAAGATTTCGTCGAGTTTAAGGTGATGCCTTATATTATCGGCACACTGGCAATTTTTGGATTTCTCACGGCATTGATTAACCGCCGATGGTTTTTGGTTACCTGGGTAGGCTTTGTGGTTTTATTCGGGATTGTTTCAATGGTTGATTTTTACCGGTGGAATTATAATTATGGTCATAACCTGGATCCGGCAGCGGCGATTAAAGTTCCGGGCCAGAGCTATCAGCCTCCATTGATCGGGTATAAAAAGCTGCTGAACTTTGGGGCCTATTCCATACCGGATACTGGCGGATGGATCTTTGTAGGTGTAGGACTGCTGCTGATTCTGGCCATGTATCTTGAATTCAGAAAGACTAAAAAAGTGCTGGTACATAATAAATCGGGAAAAACAATTCTTGCTTCTCTCATGCTTTTTCTTTTTGTTTCCTGCAGTTCCGGTCCTAAACCAATTGAAGCCGGAAAAGATGAGTGCTCATTCTGCAAGATGATAATCTCTGACCCGCGTTTTGCATCGGAACTGGTAACAAAAAAAGGCAAGGTTTATAAGTTCGATGACCTGCATTGCCTCAATTCATTTTCAAAATCCGGTACGCTTACCGATTCTTCCGGAAGATCTATTTACCTGGTCGATTTTTCAACCGGCGATTTTATTAAACCCCAGGAAAGTCTTTTTCTTAAAAGTGAAAGCCTGAAAAGCCCGATGGGTTCCAATATCGCCGCATTTCTCAATTCAGATTCACTGAATTATTATCACCGGCAATCCGGCGGCGGAATCGTTCACTGGGAGGAAGTACATAAATAATATCATGCGATACTACATTATTATACTATTGCCGTTTTCCTATAC
>JAEZAY010000246.1 GCA_023427575.1 Bacteroidota bacterium
TTTCTGATAAGCGGCTATCAGTATGATGATAGCCAGGAAACGGTTGTGAAGCAACTTCCCAAATCCGAATACCTCGATCGGGAAGGTAATCCGGTTTCCGCTTCTAATCTTGTTGCCGGAAAATTCCGGATCGTTCCAAATGATCTGCAATTACTAAATCCAACAGGATAAGTCCCCGTTTATGAAGAAGGCGTGTTAACGATCGCCAGGGCAGTTCTAACGGCGAAAGCTGTGGATACTTTCAAAACTTATGGTTCCCCCAATCCACGTTTCCGGATCGTATATACCGGCTTTATAAATAATGATGGGATTCATTCCATATCGGCGCCTGCGGCTCAATCAACAGCCAACCAGAAGTCTAACGTAGGCGTGTACCCGATATTACTGAAGGGCGGTTCTTCGGCCAATTATAATTTTGAATTTCAGAATGGGAATCTGAAAATTATTCCGGCCATGCTTAATATCCGCGCCGATGACAAGATGATTTATGAGGGCGATCCCCTGCCATATTTTACCGTTACCGCTGATGGGTTCCTTAATAATGATGGCCCCCTGATGGTAGGTCCCAAAAAATGGAAAGTTGATCCGGAGTATAAGGGCTTGCCTGGAATTTATACAATTACCCCATCGGCTATTCCACTGGCATATCAAAACTATGAATATGTATTTCACAGTGGCAGGCTGTATGTGAATCCGAAAGGAAAGAAATCACAGAAAATTTTGGCTTCGCTGGTTTGCGTGAGCCCGGTATCAAATCGTGCCGATGGTTTAAAATATGTTGCCCGTTTTGAGAATCATAATCGGAACTACACAACCATTTACATCCCCGCGGGCCCTGATAATCGCCTGGTAGGCCAGGGCAGATTTGCCGGAACGGTTCCGGAATCATTTAATCCGGGTAAAGGAAGTTTTGAAATTTATTTTGATGGAAGCAAAATGTACTGGGAGTTAAAATCCTTTGAGAATAAACATAAGTCGGCAGTGGTCAGTAACGCCAGTTCTCAATCCGGAAAATGCAATGCAGGCCGGAAACCGGGTTCTTCTGCCATGGATACCGAGGCGGCTGAAACTGAGTTGCAATCAGAGTCAGACAATATAGGCGTAAATCCAAATCCGGTTCGTACCAGAACAATGATTCAGTGGAAAGAACCTGCAGCCTCTAATGCAACAGTGCAACTGATGGATCTGAACGGAAAATTGCAGCAAGGGTTCAGCTTCCGGTTTATGAACAAAAATCAGGGCGAACTGGAGATGAGCCAAATTCCAGCCGGAGTTTACTTTTTAGAAATCAGATCGGATCGTAAACGCTATGTCGTTCGCATCTTAAAACTTTAATCTATGCCTGACTGAACCCGACGGACCTATAGTTGTGAATTATGAACCTGAAATGAAGTGATATGAAAACAATTTTTAAACTGTTATTAATGATAGTCGGACTGCCGGTTTTTATAATGGCACAGGCCGATTATAAAGACAGTCTGTTAAAAGAACTGCCGGCACTGGCGGAGGATACCACGAAGGTGAACCTTCTTCTTGCACTGAGCCGCGAATATTTCAGTTCGGATCTGGAACTGGCAAAACAATAAGCAAGCCAGGCGAATGAACTTTCTATAAAACTTCGTTTCAACTCCGGTCATGCGAACGCATTAAAAAATATCGGGATCAGTTATTATAACCAGGGCAATTACGGACAGGCAATCAGCTTTTGGGAAAAATCGCTGCAGGTATTCAGGGATATGAACGATGAAGTGGGCATTGCCAATTTGCTTAGTAATCTGGGTGCAATCTTTTATAACCAGGGCGATGATGCCAAGGCGTTGGAATACTATCTCGAATCTTTAAGGCTGGCCGAAAAAACCAATAACAAACTTCGGATCACCACCGCACTGATCAATATCGGCGCCGTTTATTTTAATAAGGAAGCAACGCACGATAAGGCATTAACTTATTATGAAAAAGCTGTTAAACTGGCTGAGGAGCTTGGCGATAAAGATGCTATAGGAACCACTGCCGTAAACATGGGCGAGATTTATCTTGCAAGAGGCAATGACAGTCTGGCTATGCAGGCTTTTCAAAAAGCAAGACAGGCTTTAGAAAATTCCGAAAACCTTCCTTCCGCACTGAATGGGATAGGAAAGGTGTATTTGCTGGGAAAAGATTATGATAATGCGTTAAAATACCATCGTCAGGCTTTTAATATTTCCTCGCGTTTAAATTCCCAACTGGATGTTTCATATTCCTTAATAGGAATTGGAGATACCTATTTTAGTTTGGGTGAATATTCCGCTTCGCTGGAAGCTTACAAGCGGGCCGAACTGATTGCCCGGGAATTGCAGGCGGGGTATATACTGAAGAATGCCTATACAGGCATTTCAAAATCCTACGACCGCTTAAAGGATTATAAAAATGCATTCCGCTACGAACAACTGGTAAGCTCTATAAAAGATACATTGTTCAATATTGAAACAAGCAAAAAGCTGATGGCCCTGCAATCCGATTTTGAAATTGAAAAGAAGCAGGCCCAAATCGATTTGCTTACAAAGGGAAGGGAGCTGCAGGAACTGGAACTTCAGAAGCAGAAGCTGGCTAAAAATTCTCTCATATTTGGATTGATATTGATATTCATTATTGCGTTTATTATACTTCGAAATAACCGGATTAAATCAAAAACAAACCAGATTCTTGACCGGCAAAAAGCGGAAATCGAAAAACTTCTTGAAAACATCCTGCCAATGGAGGTAGCTCAGGAACTGCAAAGCAATGGATCGGCCACTCCGCGGTATTATGAAAATGTAACAGTTATGTTTACCGATTTCAAAGATTTCACCAAACTGGCCGATAAGTTTACTCCTCAGGAGCTGGTCGCTGAATTAAATGATTGTTTTATTGCCTTCGATGCCATCATCGAAAAATACGGACTGGAAAAGATTAAGACGATTGGCGATGCATACATGTGTGCTGGCGGAATACCTTCTGAAGATGAACAGCATCCGATGAAGATCATTGAGGCGAGTCTGGAAATTCTGCAATATATCTATTGGAAAAATGAGCAAAGAAAATCGATGAATCTGCCGGCATGGGAACTCCGGGTAGGTGTACACTCGGGACCGCTGGTTGCCGGTGTGGTGGGAAGAAAAAAATACGCCTACGATATCTGGGGTAATACGGTAAATATTGCCAACCGGATGGAGAGCAATGGAGTACCAGGTTTCGTCAATATTTCTGCCGCTACATATGAACTCATCAAATCCAGGTACGACTGCTCCTATCGCGGCAAGATTTATGCGAAAAATGTGGGTGAGATTGACATGTATTTTGTTTCCAACCCCATCCAGGACCAGCGGGTAAACGCCGGAGAGCAGCGAATGAAAACCGCCGGTCAGGAAGCTTGAGGCAAAGCAGGTGATAAACAGGATGAATTCGGATGGCGCGCATTTATGATTGTGCAGGTGACA
>JAEZAY010000269.1 GCA_023427575.1 Bacteroidota bacterium
GATTAACGCCTTTAAGGAAATGAGAACCACTGCCGCGATGAAAACTTTTTATTAGCAGCTGAAATATAAAACGATAAAGCCCCTGAAACCAGGGGCTTTATTTATTGAGATAGGTTTATTTAAATTACCATTTGTCTACTTCCTCTGAACCGGATGCAGAGGCAGCCGGAACAACCTGGCTGGCAACAACGGTTTCAGCCACTACTGGTTCCGCTTCAGAAACCGGATATTCTGTTTCGCCATCCTGATCAGGATTCTGATCATGGTTATAAGCGTCGAAATCGAAATCAGGCATCAGATCGGTCTTAACATATTCAACCGCTTCAGACAAAGCTTTTATAAACTTATTAAAATCTTCTTTGTACAAAAAGATCTTGTGTCTGTCATAACCGTCTTCGTTGAATTTTTTACGACTCTCCGTGATTGTTATGTAATAATCATTTCCACGGGTAGCTCTAACATCGAAGAAGTACGTTCTTCTTTTTCCGGCCCTTATGCGTTTGCTGTAAACGCTTTCCAATCTTTTTTCATTGTTTTCGTACGCCACGGTTAATTAATTTTAGCAGTTTTTAAGTTCAGTTACGCAATTAGAAGTCACAAATATAATATTGTTTTCGAATCGGCAAAATTTCATTGTGGAAAATATACCACAAGGCCAAATGAATTTTTCCGGCTGCCAAAAATAAATTTACCAAAGGTAAACTTACCGTGATGCCGGGTTTTGACAATCTCTGGCTACAAATTTGTAGCGCGCAGTTCCCGAATTTATTTGTGCTCGGTTTTGATCTCTTCTTCCAGGCGCTGCTGTTCGTACAAACGGGTATAGTAACCATTCAGGGCCAGAAGTTCTGCATGTGCGCCTTCTTCAACAATTTTCCCTTCATCAAGTACAATAATTCGGTCAAAATCGAACAGTGACAAGATCCGGTGCGTAATAATGATCGCCGTTTTGTTCCTGAGATAAACATTGAGGTTACCAAGAATTTCTCTTTCGGTTTTGGAATCAACCGCGCTGAGGCAATCATCGAATAAGATGATATGCGGATCCTTGATCAGGGCCCGGGCAATTGAGATCCGTTGTTTTTGACCGCCGCTAAGAGTTACGCCCCGCTCGCCCACCATCGTTTCATACTTCTCACTGAAACCCTGAATTTCCTTTTCAATACCTGCGTAACGTGCCGCCTCTTCCACCAGCTCTCTGCGCGGATCATTTAATCCAAAGCTGATATTATTGGCGATGGTATCACTGAATAAAAATACATCCTGCGGCACATAGGAAATGTCGCGCCGAAGCTGATCCAGATCAATATCTCTCAATTCATGGCCATCAATGGTGATCCTTCCGCTATCCGGATCATACATTCGTAAAAGCAATTGGGCCACCGTGGTTTTACCGCTGCCGGTGTGTCCGATCAGGGCGATCTTCTCCCCTGCCTTTATACTGAGATTAAAATTCTTCAATGCATGAATTCCGGTGTTCTTATAGATAAAGTCAACATTTTCCATCCGGATATTTCCGCTCAGCGATTCTTTTATACCTGCCAGAGGGCTAACTATCTGCGATTTTGTTTGCAGGAATTCGTTTAATCTTTTCTGGGAAGCAGACGCACGCTGAATCATGCTGGCCGTCCACCCGATCGCGCTTACCGGAAAGGTAAGCAGGTTGATATACATAATAAATTCAGCGATCACCCCCACAGTAATTCCCGGCCGGCCCTGGATGGCGTAAATACCGCCAATCATGATCGTCAGCAGTGTGCTTAAACCAATCAATACCGACATCAGCGGAAAGTAAATGGCTTCTGTCCGGGCCAGGCCAATGGCATTTTTGCGATATTCTTCACTGTTCTTATTGAAGAAGCGAAACATGGCCTTTTCCTGAACAAAAGATTTTATCACCCGAATTCCCGAATACGATTCCTGGGCGTTGGTGGTCAGATCGGACAACAAGCCCTGAATCTTTTCACTTTTTCTGTGAATGATATTGTTCACCAGATAAATTGTGACGGCCAGAATGGGCAGTGGTGAAAGAACATATAACGTAAGCTCCCAGTCTTTTTTGATCATATAGAATAAACAAAAAGAAATCCGGAATACCAGATTGACCAGGTACATGATGGCCGGACCAGTATACATCCGCACCCGGCTCACGTCTTCGGAGATCCGGTTCATCATATCGCCCGTGCTGTGGCGCCGGAAAAACCCAAGATCCAGATTCAGGTAATGGCGGAAGATTTCATTTTTCTGATCGAATTCGATGTGCCGGCTCATAACAATGATGGTTTGCCGCATCAGAAAAAGAAAAAATCCGCTCAGTAATGCTACCAACAGTATGGAGATTCCGAAAAATGCAATCTGGCCTACAAAACTAATCTCGTAAGAACGCAATTCACCAATGAACCAACCTACCAGAGGATCGAAGTTGCCCGTATCAGGCGGGTGATCCAGTGCACCAAGGTGCTGCTTTACAATATCGAAGATATATCCGGTTATCTGGGGAGCCAGAATGGCGAAGTAATTCGACAGCACGATAAAGAAAATCCCGAGAATCAACCTCAGTCTGTACTTCCAAAAATATTTCCGCAGCGCTTTGAGATGTTTCACCAAATGATTTTTGCGAAGGTAGGAAGGTTTGAACATTCATTCGACGAAGGTAAAAACATCGCTTTCTTTCCGCAGGAGCCGGTCAACCGGACAGGCTTTCGAAATTTCCAGCAAGCGGGTTTGTTGGGCTTCATCGAGTTCACCTTGCAGCTTAAGGGTACAATAAAAAGTATTTCGACCCGAAGCTATCTGGGTCGCCCGAACGAAGCTTACTTCCACCTGCACGTGGGTCATGTTCCAGTCTTTCCGTTTCGAATACATGCGCAGCGTTATGGCTTTACAGGAGGCCAGCGACATACATAGCAAATCGATGGGCGAAGGCCCCAGATTTTCGCCTCCAAACTCTGCCGGCTCATCCACCATCATTGTATGAATTCCGGATTTAAGTTCAGAAGAATAAATACCTCCGGTATTGATCGCAATGGCTCTGCCCAAAACTTTTGTGTTTTCCATTTTATTTATTTTAGAACCGGTTTTGATGATGCCCCAATGAAATTAGGATGCGGAAATTGACGGATAGATACAAACAGCTTTAATTGTCCGAAGGCTTCTGCCAGATCTCCTTGTATTTGTCGGGATGTCTTCGGAACTGCATCTGCACATAGGGACAAAGTGGAACCACTTTCAACTGATTGTTCCGGGCATGGTCGACCATTGCTGCCAGTAATTGTCCGGCATAGCCTTTTCCTTCGGCTTCCGGAGCCACTTCGGTATGAAAAACCGTCATTATGCCATTTTCAATCCTGAGCGCCATTTCACCGATTTTTCTGTCCGATTCGGTCAGCAAAAAAGCGCCTTCGCCGTTTTCATTCAGTTCAAGTCTGATATTCTCCATAAAAAATATTTTTAACCAGAAGTTAGGTTTTTATTTCATTGGTGGCCGGGTAATAATTTTATTTGAGAAACTGTCTCAATCCTCCAAAAAAGAAAATGGGTTCGGAGTTGTTTTCCCGCAAAG
>JAEZAY010000273.1 GCA_023427575.1 Bacteroidota bacterium
TGCTGGAAAGTATTGTTTAGATGGTTGGTGTTCCCCCTGTTACCTGAACGGTGGATGCGGTCATATAACTGGAATCGTCAGACGCCAGCAATACATACACTGCCGCCAGTTCCGCCGGCTGACCGGGGCGCTTTAACGGCGTATCCTGACCAAAAGATTCCACCTTATCGGGCGGCATGGTAGAAGGAATCAACGGAGTCCAGACAGGGCCCGGAGCCACACAATTCACACGAATCCCTTTTTCACCCCATAGCTGGCCAAGGCCGGCAGTAAAATTCTGGATCGCCCCTTTTGTTGCGGCATACGCCAGCAGACCCGGAGAAGGCCTGTATGCATTTACCGAGCTGGTATTGATGATGGTGCTGCCGGGCTTCAGATGAGGTTCAGCTTCTTTACAGAGGTAGAACATTGCATAAATATTCGTTTTAAAAGTGCGGTCAAGTTCTTCCGCAGAAAGCTCCTGAAGCGATTCGTGACTCATCTGATAGGCGGCATTATTCACCAGAATATCTATTCCACCCAATTCTTTCACCGCCTTTTCAATAATTGTTTTACAATGCGCTTCGGAACTTATATCGCCGGCCACCAATACCGCCTTTCGTCCGGCATCTTCCACATACTTCGCCGTTGTTCGGGCATCTTCCGCTTCGTTTAAGTATGATATCAGAACATCGGCTCCTTCCCGGGCGAATGCAATGGCAACGGCCCGGCCAATTCCGGAATCACCACCGGTGATCACCGCTTTTCTGCCTTTTAATTTTCCCGAACCTTTGTAACTGTCTTCACCATGATCGGCTTTGGGATTCATTTCGCGTTCGGTACCGGGAACAGCAATTTTCTCCTGCTCACTAAAGGGCGGCTGATCGTATTGTTCAAGCGGATTTTGCATTTTCTTTTTAGAATCGCTCATATAAGTCTGTTTAAATGAAGTAAATCGGTTTTTCGGGAAATGAAACAAAAAGAACATGCCATTTGATCAAAAACGTAGATTAGAAATGTTTAAACAGCAGATAACTGCAGCAATCAGGGATCTGAGCAATTTATTTCACAGAAGGCGGCGCGAAATGATTATAAATCCAGCGTTGCAGGATTCAAAATAAAACGGTAAACAAATTAATTTTTGATGCCGGAAATTAAAATTTACAAACCTGTTCCCGCTAAGCTTTTTTTTATATAAAATCAATATATTTAGAAGGAGAAAACAAGCCAAACCAGCTGCGATATGAAGTCAATTGAAATTCGTTTGCCCCGGGATTTTGACAAATCATTTACGGTATTTAGGGAACATGGAAAATCCTTCCCCTGTCCCTGGCATTATCATCCCGAATATGAACTGGTACTGGTGCTTAAAAGCTATGGCCGCCGGATGGTTGGCGATAATATTGGAAAATTCGAGGAAGGTGATCTGGTTTTTATGGGTCCAAATCTGCCACATGTGTGGGTAAACGATCCGGTATTTATCCAGGGACAGGTAGATTACCTTGCCGAGGCAATTGTGATCCATTTTAAAGAAGATTTTCTGGGTGGAAACTTTTTCAATATTCCGGAGCTTGAATCATTTAAAAAATTTCTTGAATTATCCAGCCGGGGAATGGTGATTAACGGCAAGGCTAAAAAAAGCATTGCAGAGCTGATGTTGAAGATGACTGAAATGGATGGATTGCAGCGACTGGCTTCACTGATGTCGATTTTTGATAAATTGTCCAAAACAAATGATATTACGTTACTGGCCAGTCCGGGTTTTGTTCAGTCAGTGAATGTAAAAAGCTCGGATCGCCTGAATAAAATTACCGAATACCTGATTCAGAACTTCGACCAGGATATAACCTTATCAAAAGTGGCATCGGTTGCCAATATGGCTGTAACAACCTTCAGTAATTTCTTTAAAGAAAATTACCGGGTAACCTTTGTTGAATATCTGAATACACTAAGAATCGGTTATGCCTGTAAAAAATTGCAGGAAAAAGACCAGAACATTGTGGATGTTGCTTACGAATGCGGTTTTAACAGTCTGGCCAACTTCAACCGGCAATTTAAGAAGTACAAGCAGATGACGCCTACCGAATATCGAAAAATCATTTACGCATAGGAAGCCAATCTCACTGTATGGTATAACCGCCGTCAATAACCAGCGACTGGCCGGTAATGCCGGCTGCTTTTTCCCCAGCCAGAAAAAGGATGTAGTTTGAAACCTCATCGGGCTCCAGTAATCTGCGTTGGGGAATCAGTGGATACAACACGTCCTCCATCACTCTTTCCACAGAAATATTACGCATTCTGGCGATATCTTTCAACTGGTTTTGTACCAGTTCGGTATTTACGTAACCCGGACAAACAGCATTTACAGTGATGTTAAAACCGGCGGCTTCGAGTGCAGCCACTTTTGTCAATCCAATCAAGCCGTGCTTTGCGCTATTGTAGGCGGCCTTGCCGCTAAACCCAACCAGACCATTAATGGAAGCCATATTTATTATTCTGCCCCAGCCCTGTTTCTTCATTGAAGGAAAAACGTTCTTGATCGCTATAAACGGCGCAAGCAGCATTACGGAAAGAAGCTGCTGAAATTTGGCAGCAGGCAGATCTTCAATGGGAGATACGAATTGAAGGCCTGCATTGTTGACCAATATATCCAAACGCCCATAACTCTTTATCACTTGCTGAATTGCCGCCTGTAATTCTTCTTCTACACTCACATCGCAGTGAATTCCGGATACGGTTCCGGGTTCACTTTCCAATAACTGAACTGCTTTTAAAACCTTTGATTTATCATAATCACTTAGGATAACGGTAGCGCCTGCACGCAAAAAAGCTTTGCCTGTTTCAAGGCCGATTCCTCCGGCAGCTCCTGTTATAAATACGATTTTATTTCTCACATTAGAATTTTACCAGCTGGTCCAGCCGCCGTCTACCGCTATATTTTGCCCTGTTATGAATGAAGAAGCATCGGAGAGCAGAAAAGCAACGGTTCCGGCAATCTCTTCGGAGCGGCCCACTCTTCCCAGCGGTGTTTTTTTGGCAAGTCTTTCAATAAATTCCGGATGATTTTTCTGAACCTCCGGATTTGGAAATGGTCCCGGTGAAATGCAATTGCAACGAAGGTTTTTGCCACCCCAGTGTACGGCCAGATATCTGGTCATTTGGACAATACCCGCCTTTCCTACTCCATATTCAACAGGATTTTTATTCATCGGGCTTTCATAAACCGCAGGATCCGGTGATACAGACCCATACATACTGGAAAAGAAAACCAGGCTTCCTTTCCCATTTTGCGTCATCAGCGTTCCGGTTTCCCTGGCAAGAATAAAAGCAGCGGTTAATCCGGTATGGTTCACTGCATCAAATTCGGCAGCGCTGATCTCCTCCATTTTTTTTGCCGTGGAAGCAAAGGTTAAGTTGACAAGCCCTTCGGGTATACCATGAATGGCTGCCTGCTCCTGGACAAAGGATGGTATGGCTTCCGTATTGCTCAGGTCAAAATTCAACGGAATTATTTCATCTCCTAATTTGTGGGCGTTTACAAACTGCTTAGCCCGGTCGCCCAGGTCGGCGCAAATAACTTTCGCACCCGCTTGTAGCAACAAAATTGTAACTGCCTGGCCCAGGTAACCGGCTCCGCCAAAAATCCAGATTCGCCTTCCGGACAGATCAATAACTGGCTTTTTCAAATTCATTACTTAATATAATATTATGTTACAACCTTAAAATATTCAGGCATTCAATCCCCCGTCCATTAAGATATTTTCACCGTTGATATAGGCGCCGGCGTTGGATGATAACAATACTACAAGTCCTTTGATATCATCATTGTTTGCCATCCGCCCAAGAGGAACCTTACTGCAGTAATTTTCAACAAAACGTTGCGGCTGATTATTAAAAAGCCCACCCGGACTGATACAATTAAACCGGACATTTTTTCCCGCAAATACTTTGGTCATATACCGGTTTAGATTAATCAGGCCCGCATTGTGAAAAAAATAATCCGGGGGAAGATCACCCATCGAGGTGCCTTCATAATTTGAAAGATCAGGTCCGAACATCCCCATCATAGAACTGATATTTATTACCGAGCCGCCTCCGTTCTGTACAATCAGTTCGGTCATTTCCCGGAGCAGCAACATCATACCCGTAGCATTTACCCGCATTGATTCCCCGAACTCACTGATGGGCGCATTATAACCTTTCATTGGCCGCGACACCGCGTTATTTACAAATACATCCAGCTTCCCGAATTTTGTCTGAATTGCTGTTTTTAAACTTTCGATGGATTTCGGATCCCCCTGGTCTAATGGGAGTGCATGAACATCCAAACCAGCAGCCATGAAATCATTTGTCACGGCACTGATCTTTTCC
>JAEZAY010000360.1 GCA_023427575.1 Bacteroidota bacterium
CGGATCAAAAGATCCGGTTTCAATTGTGTTGGGAATTGGATTGGGAGCGACGGCATTGGCAAATATTGGATGTTGCGGACCAGCAGGATGTTCCATCAACAGGCGGCCAAATCAGAAGGCACCTGAAGATGAATAGGGCCGGCCTGGTCCTGAAATTTTGAATGCTTATTTTTCTCATCATTGGTTTCGATGGAAGATAAGTTCAGATCTGGAAAAACCGAATCCAGATCATTGGATCTTCGGTAAATAAGTTAATTTCCAGCAATGTGACAAAAGTCACTGTAACACGATTTAAACCGATTGATATTTGTTATCCAATCAAAATAAATTATGACAGAATTTCTAAAAGCACCCTGGCCATGGTATGTAGCGGGTGCAATTATAGGGCTGATCGTTCCGGCGCTATTGCTGCTGGGAAATAAACATTTTGGCATTTCGGCGAATCTGCGTCATGCCTGTGCAGCCTGTTTTCCTGCCAATATTAAGTTCTTTAAGTATGACTGGAAGAAGGAGATCTGGAATTTGTTTTTTGTGGGTGGGATACTGATTGGCGGCATCATAGCCGCTCAGTTTTTAGCCGATCCCAATCCGGTACAGGTAAATCCTGCGCTGGCGGCAGAATTAAAAACCTATGGCATCGATGATTATAGTCAACTGGTGCCGGCGGAGATCTTCAGTTGGGAAAGTCTGCTTTCATTAAGAGGATTAATCCTGTTGGTTGGTGGTGGATTTCTGGTAGGCTTCGGATCCAGATATGCCGGCGGTTGTACCAGTGGTCATTCAATCATGGGCTTAAGCAATTTGCAAATTCCCTCGCTAATTGCTACGATCAGTTTCATGGCAGGAGGCTTTATCATGGCTAACCTGATCATGCCTTTTATTCTTAAATTATAAACAGAACAAATGTCAATTGTAAATACCAGTCATATTGAAACGCCTGCTTTTACCCCGCAGGAAGCGGCCCTGGATACGGATTATGAAGTAAGAAGTCTGGATACCATTTGTATAAACGACACGGAGCTAAAACATCCCTGGTGGTATAATTTGAAATATCTGGCAGTTGGAATTGTATTCGGGATCGTTTTCATAAAAGCGGAAGTTGTTTCCTGGTTCAGAATCCAGGAAATGTTCCGGCTTCAAAGCTTTCACATGTATGGCGTGATCGGAACGGCAGTAGTTGTTGGAATGATTTCCGTTTGGTTGATTAAAAAGTATAAGCTAAAAACAATTCACGGCGAAGAGATTCATTTTCATCCGAAAAAATTCAACAAGGGCCAGATTATTGGTGGCCTGATGTTTGGTTTCGGATGGGCCATGACGGGAGCCTGCCCGGGTCCCCTTTTCGCGCAAATAGGGATGGGCGTTTTTGTGATCGCCGTCGTTATTCTGAGTGCTATTGCCGGCACCTGGGTATATGGTTATTTCCGTGACAAACTGCCTCATTAAATACACATCGGTGTCCGGTTAATAATTTTCAATTTACTTGAAACCTGTATCAACAGTAAGTTACGAGCCGTCGTTGTAAATTGCCCTTCCAGTTTTTTTTTGAAAAAAGTGGATCAAAAAAATCGGGCTCCGGAATAAATCCTAAAAATTGAAACTTCCGGTATAAGGGAATGTGCAAATGTGCAAACTCAAATCCGGACAGTGATATACTATAGCTGTGGCTTGTTTTTATTTTACGCCGTCCGTTTAAATTTGAATATTAGCAATTTCCACATTGGCACATTGGCACATTATCACCACCGTCCGTTTCAATTTTCTTAACGGATTTCTTCCGAGGCCCACTGATTTATTTACCCGGAAGCTAATGATTAAAACATCGGGAATTAAAAGCTCAAATTGAATCTCCGTTTTGTTCAAACCTTGTTATGTCCACATCACTACAAATAGTTAATAGTTAAACCAATACAAAAGTTGGCTTCTGCAGTGACCTTAAATTCATACTTAAAATTTCAAAATGTATCTTAAATGAACATAAAACAGTTTTTTTTCATATTCGCATCGCTTTTTATTAGTTCCACTGCTTTTACACAGAGCGATAAGATGGCAAAAAGATAATTTGCTTTTTCTGCTTCGACAGAGCGAGCATATTACTCAGGCCCTGAATACAGTGGAGCAATTGCAGTCCAATGCAGAAACGAATTTGAATCCGGGGAAGATCGTAATTATTGTATGTGGCGAAGCTGTTACAAAACTGAGTTTGCCGGAAGCAAAGACCTGGGTGGATAAAGCCGGCCGCCATCCCAATCTCTCCATCCTCGCATATGGCTTATCGTTAAAAAAATTCAAGATCACTGAAAAGGACCTGATAAAAGGCATTGGCTATACTGAAAATGGATTTATAAAAGCATTTGACCTGCAAAAGCAAGGCTATCTATCGGTGGAACTCTGATGCTGTAGCGATAGCTCTGCTGAAGTAAATGATGTAGTTTTTAGGGTTTATTGGAATAGGAATGGAAACGCCTCGTAGGGTTGCGTTTTTTATTTTTTATAGAATTTCAGATCTGTGACAATAGTCACTGACTGGCAGTAAATTATAATAGAGATTTGCTTTATAAAAATGAAAACAATGCAGATAAAACAATGGGAAGACAAAAACCTGTCGCAATTTAGTTATGGGATTTTGAGCGATTGTGAGAAGAAAGCGATCCTGATTGATCCATCCCGCAATCCGAAACCCTATCTCGACTGGGCAAAGGAAAATGATGCCCAAATTGTTGGGATCATCGAAACACACCCTCATGCCGACTTTATAAGTAGTCATTATGAACTGCACCAAACGATTGGAGCAACCATTTATACGCATAGTCTTGTAGGAGCGGCCTATCCGCACCAGAGCTTTGATGATGGAATGAGTATAGAGCTTGGAAAGATCAGACTTACATCATTGCATACTCCCGGCCACTCTCCGGATAGCATCAGCATTTTACTTGAACATGAAGGCAGGCAGCAAGCGGTGTTCACCGGTGATACCCTTTTTATCGGGGATTGCGGCAGGCCTGATCTAAGAGAAGGGGCTGGTAATCTCCGGGCTAAAAGAGCGGATCTGGCCAAACAGATGTATCACTCACTTCGTGAAAAGCTGATGAAACTGAACGAGGATGTGGTGGTGTATCCGGCCCATGGCGCAGGCACATTGTGCGGAAAAAACCTGAGTGAAGAAAGCAGTTCTACCATTGGCCAGGAAAAGCGTACAAACTGGAGTTTGCAGGAATCTACAGAAGCGGATTTTGTAAAGAACCTGCTGGCCGATCAGCCTTTTATCCCTGCCTATTTCCCATATGATGTTGAACTGAACCGAAATGGCGCAGCTGCGTTTGAAAAAAGCGTTCGTGAAGTACCGGTCATCGAAAACCCCGGTAAAAATTTTCAGTCGGGCACGGAAAAGGCAGTCTGGATAGTAGATGTACGGAATGAAAAAGATTTTAAAGAAGGACATCTTCCACATTCAGTAAACCTGATGGAGAAAGGAAAGTTTGAAACCTGGCTGGGCAGTATAATTAAACCAGGTGAAAAGTTTTATCTGGCGGCGGAAAGCAAAGATCAGTTGCATCGAACAATTGAAAGAGCGGCTGCTATTGGATACGAGTCTGCCATCGCCGGGGCTTTTGTAATAAGTGGTGGTGAACTGAAAGAAGCAAGGCTGGATCTGGAACTCTTTAGTAAAAATCAGAATGACTATACGATAGTAGACGTGCGGGACGGATCAGAAGTAAAAAACAAAACGATCTTTTCTAACAGCATTAATATTCCGTTGGCCGAGATCCGGAACCGGGTTTCTGAAATTCCTGCCAACAAACCAATTGTTGTGCATTGTGCCGGTGGCTACCGGAGTGCTGCAGCCAGTTCGCTGATCCATACTCATGTTAACGGGAATCCTGTATATGATTTAAGCGATGCAATCAAGCAATTTTAACCTGCATATTATTAACAGCTAATCTTTATCAAATGAAGCAAGAACATTTTTACGATGTTTCTGTTCAATGGACAGAAAACCGTAAGGGAACAATGAGCTCCGATGTATTGGAAACCGTAATAGAAGTGGCTACACCTCCGCAGTTTCCGAAAGGAATGGAAGGGATCTGGTCGCCGGAACATTTATTTGTTGCCGCCATTAACAGTTGTCTTATGACTACCTTTCTTTCCATCGCGGAAAACTCAAAACTGGATTTCAGCGTTTTTGAATCCAAAGCGGTTGGCAAGCTGGAAAATGTAGACGGTAAATACCGGATGAGTGAAGTTGTTCTGAAACCGGTTGTTAGTGTTGTCAGTGAACGTGATAAAGAGAAAGCGCTTCGCCTGCTGCAAAAAGCGGAGGCGGCCTGCCTGATCTCCAACTCGGTATCCTCTAAAATAGTTTTGGATCCGATTGTACAGGTAATCGGATAACTATATGAGTTAAAAAAACTATGGAAACAGCCCAGATATAAACCGAGGAAAGAAAGACTTTAATTGGCAGCTCTGTTCATGAAACGAACAACTGCCTTTTTTTATTAGCAACTTTTCGGATCATATCCCCACACCATTGGTGTCCGGATAATAATTTCTCATTCACGCGAAACCTGTATCATCAGTAAGTTACGAACAGTCATTGTTAAATGACCC
>JAEZAY010000465.1 GCA_023427575.1 Bacteroidota bacterium
GGGTATTGGTCTTGATCTCTCCGAACAGGCTAAAAAACATCTTGCCATCACCGGTTTCACCCCCAAATATGGAGCGAGGCAAATTGCCGGAGTTATCCGGAGCCGGCTGCGAAGACCGATTTCAAAATACATAGTCAGCGGTGAGTTAAAGAAGGGATCAAGGATGCGGGTTGATCTTGAAAACGATGAACTCATCTGGAACCTCGAATAAAAACTGTTCTTATAAAATAAAACTCAATCACTAAAATTTTAGCTATGCCACAGGTTAAACCCGGAATAGCCACCACTATTCTTGCCCCCGATCCGGTTGGTGAGGGATTTGTTGAAATCTCGCCGAATAAAACACTGTTTATTTAAAAGCTTACCAATGCCGATCCGGTAGGTCCCGAAATTGTTCAGGGCTTGCAAACCGTTGAGCAGGTTTTTGATCATTTTAAACCGAATTGTGATGTGGAACTCGATAAGGAAGATGGATCCACCGTGAAGGAAAATTTTCGGTTTAAAGGTCTTGGTGATTTTGATATCAACAGCCTCACCAATCAGAGCCCGTACCTGAAAGACCTGAGCGTGGAAAATGATGCGTTTATAAAAACGATCCGGCAGCTTAAGACCAACAAATCCCTGCGGAACGTAATTGAGAACCCCGAAACGCGGAATGCATTTCTTATGGCGCTGCAAGCGCTGGCCGCCGAACTGCAGGAAACCCAGCATCCTTAAAATTTTATCTAACCGAATTGAGATCCACTAAAAAATAAAGATATGTCTACCGAATTAAAAGAAGCCATTACCGAAGCGCATTCACAGGAATCAAATCTCCGCACGAATGAAAGGCCCGTTCTTGAAACTTCGCTGCAAACGCTGGTGCGGGCTGGAGGCTTCGATTTTATGGAAGCCATTGTGGATGGAATCGACAATCTGAATCCATTGCGAAAGGCCAAGCGAAATATTTTCTTAACGGATGCCGGAAAAAAAGAACAGCGTGCTGAACTTAATAAAAAGATCCGGTTATGGATAGATCTGTTGTCTGAGAACAGCACCGTATCCGAAATGGTGGATAAGTCAATTGAAAGGGCTGAAACCTGCGAACGGCTTCTGAAAGGAAATCTGAAAAAAATTCTCCAGGCCTCCCGTGAGCTGGAATCAGCCTATCGTTCGGTACATCTGTTTTATAAGAATACGGAATCGGTGAAACTGAAGAATGTCGCTATCATGAATGCGCCCATAAAAGAGCTTACCAATCTGGATGAGCCCCGTTTCATCGAACATGTTGCGGGCGAATTAAAAAGCAATTTCGACCGGCTCGACATGCGTCAGAATTATTCCTTACTGGTTATACCGGGATATCTTAAGTCGAATCCAGTGCTCGACAAATGGGCGAAGATGGCCTATGCCAACAAAGTGATGCTGGTTACCGATTTCGAAAATGTGGAAACTCCGGATGATGTTTTGGATATGTTCACCGATGCCAATTTAACCGGCGGCGATCCGCATAAGGCAAATGTGATGATGACCTGCAACTATATTGTGGGAAGAGGCAAAAAATCGGAAGTGGGTGAAGAGGAAGATCTGTATGTTCCGGGTTCGGCTGCCCTTGCCGGTAAGATGTATTGTACCAAATTATCTCAACCAGTGGCCGGCAAAACTTACGGTTCGATTGATGAGATCGACTCGGTTCGCTTCGACCAGAAAAAAGGCGAGATTTCCGAACTGGAAAACATTGGCCTGGTTCCATTGGTAGGAGAATGGGGTCGCGTAATGCCATTTTCGGCCAAAACACTTTTCACGGGCGATAATCTGGGCATGCAAACCTATTCTGTTGTGCGGGTTTTCGATTTCATAGCAAAGGTCTTATCCGACTTTCTAAACCGCCGCGCCTTTGAACTATGGAATGTAAAAATGGAAAAAAACCTGCGCTCGCAGATCGTAAAATTCCTGGATGGAATTCAGGGCCCTGATAAGCTGATTGAAAAATTCCAGATCCTCCGTTTTGAAAGAGACGAAAATCAAAAAGATCATATTTTCCTGGACATCCATATAACCCCGTTTTTTCCGGCAAAAAGTTTTCTCGTCAAGCTGGACGGATATAAAGGCGATGATGGCGAAGAGTGGAAATCGGAGCTGAAAGAAGCCGCCGCAAAAAAATGAAAATTCCCGATTGTCTAAACCATAGCGCAGACTCCCATTAATACATCATGATCATGGAAAAAGTAATTCCGAATGAATGGACCCGGATGCTGCTGATCCTGGGCCTGGGGGTAATTGGCTTATCGGCTCTCACCATCAAAATGATTGGAAATCTGAAAGGCAGTTTTGCCCCTTACAAAAAGCCTGTACTATGGTATCTTCTTTTTTCACTGATGGCATTCGCGCTGATTGGATTTGCGGCCCATCCTTCCATATTCACCGTACCCCTGAATTTTCTGATCTTTTCGCAGGGATATTTTTTTCTCTTCGGACTGGTTCATTATCATTTGATGCATCAGTACCTGCACTGGAGCGGCGGTGATGGTTCTTTTATTTCAGAATTGATGTTCACCCTTACGCTCGCACTGCTGGGCGGAATATTATTCGTTCTCATATTCCGATATGTAAATGAAAAGGAAATGGCCCTGGTCATGGCCAGCTCGGTCGGCTTTTATATCATTCCAATTTTTATATATCAAACATTTGAAAAGGCAGTGGCGATTCCGGCGAAGCTCGTTAAAACCTGGACTTATCCGCTTGCTGAAATCAGTGAACCCGATGAAGCCAAAATGAAAAACCTGCTGGTGATCAGTTTTGAATTCAGAAAACAGAGCGGGGATGCATCTATTACCAATTTTCGCGCGAAAGCACCTTCTGACATGGAATTCGGCCAGCTTTTCTATTTTTTTATCAACGACTACAACG